>NZ_JAVRHT010000080.1:0-1870 GCF_031846415.1 Rubrivirga litoralis
GGTCTGTATCGTCTGTGCGCAAGGCGCGCGGTGTCGTGGGTCTACGTGTGCCGCCCGGGCGGGGCGGAGGAGCCTCCTCCGGGAATTGAACCCGGGACCCCTTCCTTACCATGGAAGTGCTCTACCGCTGAGCTAAGGAGGCGGACGGAACGATGAATGACAAAGGCTGAACGATGAAGGGAAAGACCTTCAGCGTTCGCCGTTCAGCATTCAGCGTTTCGAGGGAGCGGGAGACGGGATTCGAACCCGCGACCCTCAGCTTGGAAGGCTGATGCTCTACCAGCTGAGCTACTCCCGCAGGGCGCCCCAGGGCGGGGCGGGTCGTCAAAACGTGGGCAGGGGAGGATTCGAACCTCCGTACTCTTACGAGAACAGATTTACAGTCTGTCGCCTTTAACCACTCGGCCACCTGCCCAGAAAAAGAACGGCGCGACGCCCACCGGCGGAGCTGGCGGAGGGGCTCGAACCCCCGACCTGCTGATTACAAATCAGCTGCTCTACCAGCTGAGCTACGCCAGCCAGACGGCGCGGCCCGTGGTCTGGGCACGCCGCGCACCGGAGCGTCGCGGAGGGCCAAGCTAGGCCGCCCCGCCCTCGGGGGCAACCGGCTAGGCGGGCGGGGCGGGGTGGTCGGGCGCTCTTCGTGGTTTCTTGCCCCGCCACCAGCGCACTGCGGCGACGGCGAGGACCGCCACGAGCACGACCGTCACCGCGCGGCCGTAAACGGCGAGCCCGTCGAGGACGCGCGTCCACTGCGACCCGAGCGCCGCCCCGCCCCCAACGAGCAGCGCGCTCCACGCGAGCGCGCTGACCGTGGCCCAGAGCGTCGTCGGCCCCCACCGGAGGTCGGAGGCGCCGGCGAGCAGGCCGATCACCGAGCGCCCGCCGCTGAGGAAGCGGTTGGCCGCGACGACGGCGTAGCCCCGCCGCTCGAGCCACCGCTCGACGCGGGCGACCGGCCCGCGCGGGATCCACCGGAGGCGCGTGGGGTCCTGGACCGCCTCCCCCAGACGGCGGCCGATCGCGAACACGGTGAGGAAGCCGAGCGAGCCGCCGAGCGTGGCGAGCGCGAGCGTCGGCCCGAACGCGAGCGTGCCCAGGCCGACGAGCGACCCGCAGACGACGATGACGGTGTCGCCCCAGATGGGCGGCACGAGGTTCTCGAGGTACGAGATCGCGAGCAGGACCGCGTAGATCCCGCCCGGCGGGAGCGCCTGGAGCCAGTCGACAAAGTCGGTGGCGAGCGCCTCCACCTAGTGCGCCGTCAGGAGGCAGACGGCGTGGGCCGCCGCGCCCTCGCCGGTCCCGACGAACCCCATGCCCTCGCCGGTCGTCGCCTTGACGGACACGCGGCCGACGTCGACGCCGAGGGCGCCCGCGAGCGCCGCCCGCATGGCGTCGACGTGCGGGCGGAGCTTAGGTCGCTGGAGCACGACCGTCGCGTCGACGTTGCCGATGTCCCACCCCGCCCGGCCCACGCGCTCGACGACGCGCCGGAGGAGGTCGAGGCTGTCGGCCCCAGCCCACTCGGCGTCGGTGTCGGGGAACAGAGCGCCGATGTCGCCCAGCGCCGCCGCGCCGAGGAGCGCGTCGATGACGGCGTGCGTCAGGACGTCGGCGTCGGAGTGGCCGTCGAGCCCGACATCGGACGGGACTCCCACCCCGCCCAGGATGAGCGGCCGGCCGGAGACCAGTCGGTGGACGTCGTAGCCGTGGCCGATGCGCATGACGGGGTACGGGGTACGGGGTACGGGGTACGGGGTACGGGGTACAGGAAGATGGCGGCGGGCGGGGCGGGGGGCCACCGGGCGGGGTGGAAGACGGTCGGAAGAGCAGCGGGCAGCGGGCAGCGGGCAGCGGGCAGCGGGCA
>NZ_JAVRHT010000081.1:0-1801 GCF_031846415.1 Rubrivirga litoralis
CACCATACCATTAGCGCCAGACGAGGAGACCCCGGCAGACAGACCTTCCGGATCGTCACAACCCTTCCGTCTGCCGCCGAGGCCCGCCATGAAGATCCGTTCTATCCCCGCTCCTGACAAGGCCCGCCCCGTCCTCCTGCTCGCCGCCGACGTCTCCCGCGACACGCTCCACCTCTTCAGCCGGTTCGAGTCCGGGCACCACGAGGTCGTCGCCGAGGACGTCATTCCCAACCGGACCGAAGCCGTCGAGCGAGCGCTCGCCGAGGCGGCCACGCTCGCGGCCGAGCACGGGCTCCGCGGCGTCCGCGTGCTCTGCGAGGCCTCGGGCGGCTACGAGCGGGCGCTCCTCGCCGTCGCCCGCCGCGCCGGGCACCAGACGGCGCTGATCAGCGCCGAGCAGGTCGGCCAGCTCACGAAGGCCGAGTCGCTCGACACGGGCAAGACCGACCGGAAGGACGCCCGCGTCATCCACCTCGCCGCCGCGATGGGCCGGACGCAGCGCCACCGCGACCTGCCCGAGCCCTACGTCGTGCTCCGCCACCTGACCGCGTTCCACGACGACGAGGTCCGGGTCACGTCGGCCATCCGCACGCGGCTGCAGGCGACGCTGCGCGACCTCTTCCCGGACTACGACCGCTCGGCTCAGTTCACGTTCTCGAAGACCGGCCGGGCGCTCCTCCACGGGCGGCTCCTGTGCCCGCACCGGCTGGCCCAGCTCGGCCGGACGCGGCTCTTGGCCACGCTCCGGCGCCGGGTGCCTGGGGTCAAGACCGCGACCGGCGAGCGGCTCGTGACCGCCGCCGAGGCCTCGGTCCGGTCCGCCCCGCCCCCGGCCGTGGCCGCTGTGCTCTCGGACCGGCTGGCCGCGCTCGTGGCCGAGCTCGAGGTCCACGAGGGTCAAGCGGAGGCGCTGAAGGAGCGCATCGAGGCGCTGGGGGCCGAGCTCAAAGCGCGCGACCAGTTGCCGCCCATCGACGAGGCCGTCTCCGGGATCACGCTGTTCAACCTGGCCCGGATCGTCGGGCAGACCGGGCCGCTCTCGGACTTCGCGACCAAGCGCCAGCTCCTCCGGTACGCCGGGATGAACCTCCGGGAACGCGAGAGCGGCCAGTACAAAGGCCAGACGCGGCTGTCGAAGAAGGGGCGGCCGATGCTCCGCAAGGTGCTGGGGCAGGCGGTCTTCCCCGTCCTCCGTGGCGACCGGCTCCTCGGCGCCCGCTACGCCGAGCGCCGGGAGCGGATGGTGGAGCAGAAGGCGCGCGTGGCCGCGATGCGGAAGCTGCTCACCGTCGTGTGGGGCGCCCACCGGAGCCGTGAGCCGTTCGACCCGGCCCGGGTCCACGTCTGCCAGAGCGAGTACGCCCTCGCCGCCTAGCCACCCCGCCCTCCGCTTCTACCGACCGCTGGGGCGCCCCCCCGCCCCGCACCCCCTGCCGCCGAGAGGACCGACAACCGCCCGTCAAGCCTCGTGGACCCCGTCCTCAGAGAGCTTCGCCGTGCACCATCGGGCGCCCCCGCACCTGCGGGGCCAGCTCGTCCCTCGGCGGCACCCCCCGCTTCGCAGAGCCAATAGGGGATGTTCCTCGTCGCTCCGTGCTTCGGCACCGGAGACGACCGATCCCAGCCAGCATAGCTCGCGACCGACCGGGGTGACGCGCTCAGACGTTCGTCCGCCGCACCTCCGCGGCGGGCTAAGGACGTCGTGTCTCGTCCGCCGCCCCGCCCCTCCTCGCAAGCCCATTCCGCCCAAATCGACCGGAATCGCCGTCGACCCCTTGACTTCCAGCTAATACCAGCGGCG
>NZ_JAVRHT010000082.1:0-1781 GCF_031846415.1 Rubrivirga litoralis
CCCGCTGCCCGCTGCCCGCTGCCCGCTGCCCGCTGCCCCGTCAGTCCCGCCAGACGTAGTCGAACAGGAGGAACGAGGCCGAAACCAGAAGACCCGCGTAGGCCGCGAGCAGGACGAGGTTGCCCTGGGCCGCCGCCCACGCCCCGGTCGGCGCGCCCGCCGCGAGCTCCGTCAGCTCCACGGCCGGGATCAAGACGGGGACCACGAGCGGGAACGCGAGGACGGGCAGGAGCGGGCCGGCCGCCTGCGACCGCGCCACGATGGCCGAGAGCAGCGTCGTCGCCGCGGCCAGACCGAGGGCGCCCAGCGCGAGCGCCGCCGCGAGCACGGCCGGCGCCCCGAGCGGCGTGGGCACGAGGACGCGGAAGCCCAGTGCGGCCACGGCCCCCAGCGCCGCCATCAGGGCCACGTTGAACGCGAGCTTGCCGGCGTAGACCTGGCTCGGGCGGAGGTGGAGCTGGAGGAGCAGCGACGTCCCCCGCTCCTCCTCGGCCACGAACGCCCGCCCCAGCCCGACGGCCGCCGCGAACACGACGACCACCCACAGCAGCGCCGCCGCGACGGACACCGACGGCGCCCCGCGCCCCAGCGCCACGCGCACAAGCACGAGCGAGGCGGCCACGAACATGCCCAGCGCGCCCAGCGCGACGCGCGTGCGGAGCTCGAGGCGGGCGTCGTTGGCGACGACGGCCCAGGCGCCGGCCAGCCAGTTCACAGGGCGGGGTGGGGGAACGGGGGAGGGGAGCGGAGGATAGCACGGGTCCGCCCCGCCCTCGGGGTCCGCCCTTTGGATCCGCCCTCGGGATCTGCCCCACCTTCCCCCACCTGCCCGTGCCGGAGTCGACCGCCCCCGCCCCGTTCCGCGACCGCCTCGTCGGCGCCCTCCTCGGCTCCGCCGTCGGTGACGCGCTGGGGATGCCCGTCGAGGGCCTCAGCCACCAGAACGTCCGCACCTACTACAAGGGCATCAAGGAGATGCGGGCTGACGAGAAGCGCGGCGACCTCGACGCCGGCCAGTGGACGGCCGACACGCAGCGCGCCCGCGCCCTCACGCGCGCGCTCGCGACGGCCGCGCCGGACAGCCCCGAGGAGGTCCGCACCACCCTCGCGCTCCCCGGCGACGACGCCCGGCGGGGCGGGGTGGTGAGCCCGTCGAGCGCGCTCGCGGCCTGCGCCGCCCCGCTCGGCGTGCAGGCCCGGCTCCGCGGCTTGAAAGACCTCGCGAGCGCCCGGTGGGCCGCGCTCCTCCTGCGCGACGTCGACCCCAGCCCGGTCGCCCACGTCGCCGCCGCGGCCCAGATCGCGGCCGTCCGCACGTGCCTGGACAAGGACCCCGAATCGCTCACGGGCGCGCAGATCCTGGACGCTGCGCTGAGCGCGGCCCGCGACTCCGAGCGGCTGCTCAGCGCCGACGACCGCGTGTCGAAGCGGCTCGACGCGCTCCGCGGCCACCTCGGCGAGACTCCGCTCGACCTCCAGGACCTTTGCAACGGGACCGGCTCGGCGGCCGACGAGGCGTTCCCGTTCGCCGTCGCGATGGTGGCGCGCAGCCCCGAGCTCGTCGAGCCTACGTTCCTCGCCGCCGTCAACGTAGGCGGCGACGCGGCGGCGGTCGGGGCGTGCGTCGGCGCCCTCGTCGGCGCGCTTCACGGCGCGCGCGCCCTCCCCGCCCCCTGGCTCGATGCGCTCGAAGACGCCGATGCCATCCGCGCCGAGGCGGAGGCTTTGGTGACGGCGCTGGGGGAGTAGAGCAGGTAGAGCAGGTAGAGCAGGTAGAGCAG
>NZ_JAVRHT010000083.1:0-1723 GCF_031846415.1 Rubrivirga litoralis
GGTTTTGTTCCGCCCCGCCCCTTTCAATCCTGGGCGGGGCGGTCGAAGGCGACGCGGAGGTCGAACCGGAGCGGCGGCAGTCCCCCTCCTGGCCAGGAGGGGCTAGGGGTGGTTGCCGGGCGGGCGGGGCAGTCGGAGACAGGCGCCGCCCCGCCCGATGCCGCCCCGCCCAACGACGGGCACCCGTAGGGACACGACTCGTCGTGTCTGGGGCGGGTCGTCGTGTTTGGGGCGGGCGGGGCGATCCCAAACAGCGCCGCCCCGCCCGCATGCCCCGCCCCGCCTGACGGCACCGCCCGACGGCGTTGCGTGCAACGCCGCTACAACGGCCACCCCGCCCTCGTGCGGTGCGGGCGGGGTGGGGCACCTTCGCTGCCTGCTGCCTGCTGCCTGCTGCCTGCTGCCTGCTGCCTGCTGCCTGCTGCCTGCTGCCTGCTGCCTGCTGCCCGCTGCCCGCTGCCCGCTGCCCGCGCAGTAGCTTCCCCGGATGGAAATCCCCGCCATCCAGGGTCTCAGCGTCGAGACCACGCTCCTCCCCCTCGAAAAGCGCGCGGCCGTCGGCGAGGCCCAGCAGCGGCTCCGCATCGGCATACCGAGTGAGGCCCCGAACGGCGAGCGCCGCGTGGCGCTGGCGCCCTACGCCGCGGCGCTCCTCATCGCGAACGGTCACGAGGTGCGGATCGAGACCGGCGCTGGCGAGGCCGCCCAGTTCACCGACGTCGAGTACTCCGAGGCCGGGTGCGACGTGGTCGAGTCGGCCGGCGAGGTCTACGCCGACAGCGACCTCGTGGCCAAGGTGTTCCCGCCCCGCCCGGACGAGCTCGCGCTCATGCGCGAGCGCCAGGTGCTCATCTCGGCGCTCCACCTGGGTGGGATCCAGCCGGACACGCTCAAGCGCCTCATGGACCTCCGCGTGACCGGCATCGGGTTCGAGTTTATCGCCGACCCCGACGGGACGCTCCCCATCGTCCGCATGATGCACGAGATCTCGGGGTCGGTCGCCGTCCAGACGGCCGCGCGCCTGCTCGAGTCCGAGCCGCCGGCGCCCGGCGGGCGGGGCGGCCGCGGGCTCATGCTCGGCGGGATCTCGGGCGTGCCCCCGGCGACCGTCGTCATCCTCGGCGCCGGCGTGATCGGCGAGTGGGCGGCCCGGACGGCGCTCGGGTTCGGCGCCCACACCATCGTCCTCGACACGGACCTCCCCGCCCTCCGCTTTATCGAGCACGTCCTCGACCGCCGCGTCACGACGGCGATGGCCAACCCGACCTACGTCGAGGGCGCGGTCAAGAGCGCCGACGTCGTCATCGGCGCGGCCATGCTGTCGGGCCAGCGCTCGCCGGTCGTCGTCACCGAGGAGATGGTGGCGGGGATGCGGCCGGGCTCGGTCGTCGTCGACCTCGTGATCGACCAGGGCGGGTGCATCGAGACGAGCCGGCCGACGACGCCGGGCGAGCCGACCTTCGTGGCCCACGACGTCGTCCACCACTGCGTCCCCAACCTGCCGTCGCTCGTGGCCCGGACCTCGACCTACGCGCTCTCGAACGCGCTCGTCCCGTTCCTCCTCGAGATCGGCGAGGCCGGCAGCATCAACGACGCCCTCTGGTCCAACGTCTCGCTGCGGACGGGGACTTACGTCTACCGCCGACACCTCACGAAAAAGAACCTGGCGGCCATGTTCGGGATGCCCCACCGCGACATCGAGCTGCTGATCGCGAGCGGGATC
>NZ_JAVRHT010000084.1:0-1677 GCF_031846415.1 Rubrivirga litoralis
GCCGCCCCGCCCGCGCCGAGGGCGGGGTGGTGCATTCTGCCCGCTGCCCGCTGCCCGCTGCCCGCTGCCCGCTGCCCGCTGCCCGCTGCCCGCTGCCCGCTGCCCGCTGCACCCGGAACCGCCCCGCCCGCGCGTTCCGGCCTCTCCCACACCCGCCCCGCCCATGCTCCGGCTCCTCCTCCCCGCCCTCCTTCTGGCCGCCGCCGCGGCGTCGGCGCAGCCGGCCCTCGACGACGGCGCGATCACCGTCTCCGGCGAGGGCCTCGTCTCCGCCCCGCCCGACCGGGCCGTGGTCCGGCTCGGCGTCGTGACTGAGGCGCCGACGGCGGCCGAGGCGCTCCGCCAGCACGAGGACGACGTGGCGCGCGTGCTCGCGCGCGTGCGGTCGTTCGGGATCGCCGACCGCCAGATCCAGATCGACGCGCTCCAGCTGGGCCAGAACTACGGGCCGAACGGCCCCGACGGCTACCAGGCCACGCGCGTCGTCTCGGTCACGACCGACAGCCTCGCCGCCATCCCCGACCTCGTCGCGTCGGTGGTCGAGAGCGGGGCGAACCGGCTCGACGGCATCGGCTACACGCTGAGCGAGCCCGGGCGGTACCGCGACCGGGCGCTCGACGAGGCCGTGGCCCAGGCGCGCGCCAAGGCCGAGCGGCTGGCGACGGCGGCCGGCGCCTCGCTCGGCGAGGTCGTGTCGATCCAGGAGCAGGGCGTCGGCATGGTCCCGCCGTACCGGGGCGGGGCGATGATGGACGTCGCTGTCGCGGCCGTCCGCGTCGAGGCGGAGCCCGGCGCCTACTCGACCGGGTCGAGCCAGGTCCGGGCCGGCGTGGTCGTGCGGTACCGGCTGGTCGCGCGGTAGTGGCCGAGCGCGTCCCCCTCGACTTCGAGCCCGTCACGCCCGCAGAGAGCGCGGCGCGGGCCGATGCGTTCTACCACGAGATGGCCCGGCGCCGGTCGGTCCGCGACTTTTCGGACCGGCCGGTCCCCCGCGCGCTCGTCGAGCGCGCCATCCAGACCGCGGCGACGGCGCCGAGCGGGGCGCACCAGCAGCCGTGGACGTTCGTGGCCGTCCAGGACCCGGACACGAAGCGCCAGATCCGCGAGGCGGCCGAGGCCGAGGAGCGCGCCTTCTACGCCGACCGCGCGCCGGACGACTGGCTCGACGCGCTCGCCCCGCTCGGGACCGACTGGCAGAAGCCGTTTTTGGAGACGGCCCCGTGGCTCGTCGTCCTGTTCGCCCAGCGCTGGAGCCCGGCGGGGCGGGGCGGCGAGGGCGGGGCGGGCGGCCGCCGAAAGCACTACTACGTGCAGGAAAGCTGCGGCATCGCCGCCGGCCTCTTCGTCGCGGCCCTCCACCACATGGGGCTCGCCACGCTCACGCACACGCCGGCGCCCATGCGGTTCCTGGGCGAGCTCCTGGACCGCCCCGCCCACGAGGCGCCCTTCGTCCTCTTCCCGGTCGGCTACCCCGCGCCCGGCGCGACGGTCCCGGACCTGGAGCGGAAGGGGCTGGACGAGGTCGCCGTCTGGCGCTGACACCGCCCCGCCCGCACCACCCCGCCCACGCCGAACGGCCGGGGCGGGGCAGCCCCAAACGAGCGCCGCCGCCCCGGTGGGGGGCGGCGGCGGACCCCGCGGGGCGGGGCGGCGGGGCCGGGGGCCTTAGCCGATCAA
>NZ_JAVRHT010000085.1:0-1653 GCF_031846415.1 Rubrivirga litoralis
AAGCCCCATGGACAAGAGACAAGTCAAAAAAGTCGCTCGGCTCCTGCTCGGCGGCGGGCTCGTCTTCGCCGGTACGAGCCACCTCACGGTCTCGCGCAAAGAGTTTCGAGCGCAGGTCCCGAACTGGGTGCCGCTCCCGATAGACACGACGGTCGTCGCCTCCGGCATCGCTGAGATCGCTCTCGGGGGCGCGCTCATCGCGACCGGCGAACAACATAGGGCGACGGTGGGGAAGGTCGCGGCGGGGTTCTTCACGGCTGTCTTCCCCGGCAACGTCTCGCAGTTCGTGAACCGCCGGGACGCCTTCGGCTTGGACACGGACGCGAAACGGTTTACGCGGCTGTTCTTCCAGCCCGCCCTCGTCTACTGGGCACTCAAGAGCACAGAGAGCGAGAGATCCTCTTAGGATGATGATTCACCCAAACACCCTCATGTCCAGTCCTCCGCCCGCCGACTACGCCGACCTCCGCGCGCTCGTCGTCAACTGCACGCTCAAGCCGTCGCCCGCCCGCTCGCACACCGACCTCCTGCTCCAGGTCCCCATCGGCATCTGGGAAGACCAGGGCGTCACCGTCGAGGCTGTCCGCGCCGTCGACCTCGACCTCGCGCCGGGCGTTCAGCCCGACATGACCGAGCACGGGGCCGACCGCGACGACTGGCCGGCGCTCTACGACAAAGTCGAGGCCGCCGACATCTTGCTCGTCGGCACGCCGATCTGGCTCGGCGAACGGTCGTCGGTGGCCTCGCGGCTCATCGAGCGGCTCTACGCCATGAGCGGGATGCTCAACGAGAAAGGCCAGTACGTCTACTACGGCAAGGTCGCAGGGTGTGTCGTGACCGGCAACGAGGACGGGGTCAAGCACGTCGCGCAGGGCGTGCTCTACGGCTTGCAACACCTCGGCTACACCATCCCGCCCCAGACCGACGCCGGATGGATCGGCGAGATCGGGCCGGGACCGAGTTACGGCGACGAGCGCGACGACGGCTCGCGGGTCGGCCTCGACAACGACTTTACGCGCCGCAACACGACGTTCATGGCGTGGAACGTGCTCCACCTCGCGCGGCTGTTGAAGGACGCCGGCGGGGTCCCGGCCTACGGCAACCAGGAGCGCGCGTGGGCCGACGGGGCGCGCTTCGGCTACGAGACCCCGGAGGACCGCTGACGCCCACGGCCCGCGGGCTGGCGGCCTGGTTCGCCGCCGACCACGGGACACCGCTGGCCCCATCTCGTCCAGGCCCGCCGCGTGCTCTACAGACCTCCGGCTCCGGTTTCCAGGTGAGCGGGACCGGATCCGTTTCCTTCTGAGAGGCTGTTTGGTACGGGAGGAGTCCCCCTCCCAGCTGCGCCGGCCTCACGGTTGTCCAGGAGGAGAACGTCCCTGCCGACATCGACGGCCGCCCCGCCCGGCGACCGCGGCTCGACGAGGCAGTCCGGCCGCGGTCCCAGCCCCGCGCACTCTGTGCCGTCCTCGACGCTTCGATGGGGCGGGGTGGGTGAGGCAGAGCGGACGAGACTTGAGAAACTGTTTGGTAGTGGTTCTCCTTCCTCTACCGGCAAAGGGCGGGGTGGGGGACGGACGTCGGAGCGGCCGCCTTCCCGACCTCCCCCCGCTGGGGAGAGGGGACTCGGAGCCGGGCACCAAACCGTCTCTG
>NZ_JAVRHT010000086.1:0-1460 GCF_031846415.1 Rubrivirga litoralis
CCCAGATTCAACCGGTCGTCGCAACACCCTTGAGGAGGGATCTGCGATGAGCACTCGGACGCGACACCCTGACAACACCGGACGTCCTCCACTCCATTCACCCGGGCGGCCGCCGGTCGGGCGCCGCTCGCACCGATTACGGTTCTGGATTGCCATCGCGGACGGGCAGTCCAGCGTCGACGCCGCCCGTAGCGTGGGCGTCTCCCCGGCCGTCGGGGTCCGATGGTTCCGACACGCTGGTGGCATGCCCCCGACACACCTCGCACCCTCTGCCCCAGCACTCTCGGGGCGCTACCTCTCGTTCGCCGAGCGAGAGGAGATCGCGCTGCTGCGCGCGCAAGGCCACGGCGTCCGCGAGACCGCGCGCCGGATCGGCCGGGCAGCGTCGACGGTCTCGCGAGAGCTCCGTCGCAACGCAGCCACGCGCAGCCGGTCGCTCGCCTACCGTGCGACCACAGCCCAGTGGCACGCCGACCGATCGGCCGCGCGCCCCAGGCCAACGAAGCTGACCACCAACGCCAGGCTGCGCGCCTACGGGCTGGACCACCTCAGCGGAGCTGTCGCCTCGCCGAGCGGGGCCGAAGTCCCGGGACCGGCGGTGGAGTGGAAGGGACGGCGACACGGACGCCGCAAGCCTCGGCGCTGGGCGCAGTCGTGGAGCCCTGAGCAGATCGCCGCGCGTCTGCGGGTCGACTTCCCCGACGACCCGTCGATGCGCATTAGCCACGAAGCCATTTACCAGGCGCTCTACGCCGATGACAGCCGACCGAGTGGGCTGGCGCGCGAACTGACGGCATGCTTGCGAACCGGGCGGACCCTGCGCGCGCCGCGAGCCCGGACGCGGGGGCGTGGCAAATCGTTTGTCTCACCCGAGTTGCTCGTCCGCAACCGCCCACCGGAAGCGGCCGACCGATCGGTGCCGGGTCACTGGGAGGGCGACCTCATCCTCGGACTCGGTAGCTCAGCCATCGGCACGCTGGTCGAGCGCACGACGCGGTACACGCTCCTGCTCCCGCTTCCTCGAATGGACAACCACGGGTCCGCGCCGCGCCAAAAGAACGGTCCGGCCCTGGCTGGACACGGCGCCGAGGCCGTCCGCAAGGCAGTCGCGCAGGCGATGGATCCACTGCCAGACCGGGTCTGCCGCTCGCTGACGTGGGATCAGGGCGCCGAGATGGCGCAGCACGCCGAGCTTCGGGAGCAGACCGGCTTGCCCGTGTACTTCTGCGATCCTCGCAGTCCGTGGCAGCGTGGGACGAACGAGAACACGAACGGTCTACTGCGTCAGTACTTCCCGAAGGGGACCGACCTGAGCACGCACAGCGCGGCGGAGCTGGCGGCGGTAGCCTTAGCGCTCAACACTCGTCCCCGCAAGACGCTAGGCTGGCGTACACCAGCCGAAGCGATGGACGAGGCCTTACGACCACCACCGACCGTTGCGACGACCGGTTGAATCTGGG
>NZ_JAVRHT010000087.1:0-1225 GCF_031846415.1 Rubrivirga litoralis
TGACCGGCCCCCGTTCTTCGTACCAGCGGCTATGACAGTGCCGACGCCGGGTTAGGGTTGAGAGTGGCCGCAAACGCGGCCGGTGGAAGGTAGCCGAGCGCGCTGTGTGGTCGCGACTCGTTGTAGTGACGGCGGAAGCGCTCGGTGAGCACCTCCGCTTCGGCCAGCGTGGCGAAGGCCTCCTGGCTCAGCAGCTCGTCGCGGAGCTTGCCGTTGAAGCTCTCCGAGTAGGCGTTTTGCCACGGAGATCCCGGATCGACGTGCTTTGTGTCCGACTCCGCTGCAAGCAGGTGCGCCGCGACCCGGTGGGCAATGAACTCGGAGCCGTTGTCGCTGCGCACGAAGGTGGGCGCGCCGCGCTGCTTGACGAGCCGGTCGAGGGTGGCCACGACATGGTGGCTCGTCAGTGAGCGGCCCACGACCAGCGCCAGGCACTCCCGCGTGTACTCGTCGAGGATGGGCAAGAGCTTGAGCGTTCGCCCATCGTCGGTCGCGTCGAACACGAAATCGTAGCACCAGATGTGGTTGGGGTGCTCCGGTGCGAGTCGGACCGTCGAGTTCTCGCCCGCGTTCGCCCCCTCGATGCGCCGCCGCTTGCGCGTCTTCTGCGGCACTTGGAGCCCGGCCTCCCGCCAGAGACGGTGGACGCGCTTTCGGTTGACCGCCCAGCCTTCCCCCCGGAGCACGGCCCACGCCCGGCGGTAGCCGTAGCGTGGGTGGTCGCGGGCGAGCTGGAGCAGGCGAGTCACAAGGGCGCGGTCCTGCGCTGGACGCTCGGGTGCGTAGCGGTGAGTCGACCTCGGTTGCCCGACGACGCGGCAGGCCCGCCGCTCGCTGACGCCCAACTGGCGCTGCACATGAGCGACGGCTGCTCGCCGTTTCGGCGGGCTCAGAACTTTCCCCGCGCGACCTCTTTGAGAATGTCGTTGTCGAGCGAGAGGTCGGCGACGAGCTTCTTCAAGCGGGCGTTCTCCTTTTCCAGGTCGCGGAGCCGCCGGGCCTCCGGCTTGCCGACACCGGCGTACTTCTTGCGCCAGCGGTAGTAGGTCACCTCGGTGACGCCGATCTCACGGACGGCGTCGGCGACGGTGGAGCCTTCGGCGGTGAGCGCTTCGACGCGGCGGAGCTTGGTGACGATCTCTTCGGGCGTGTGCCTCTTCATGGTGCTGCGGGATGGGGCGCAGCACTATCGTAGCGACTGGATCAGATTACGGGGAGCAGGTCA
>NZ_JAVRHT010000088.1:0-1188 GCF_031846415.1 Rubrivirga litoralis
TAGTCGAGGATTTTGGAGACGACGCCGGCGCCCACCGTCCGCCCGCCCTCGCGGATCGCGAACCGCAGCCCCTCCTCCATCGCCACCGGCACGATGAGGTCCACCTTGAACTGCGTGTTGTCCCCCGGCATCACCATCTCCACCCCCTCCGCCAGCTCGATGTCCCCCGTCACGTCCGTCGTCCGGAAGTAGAACTGCGGGCGGTACCCCTTGAAGAACGGCGTGTGCCGGCCGCCCTCGTCCTTCGACAAGATGTACACCTCGCACTCGAACTGCTTGTGCGGCGTGACCGAGCCCGGCTTGCACACCACCATCCCGCGCTCGACCGCGTCCTTCTCGATCCCGCGCAGCAGCACGCCCGCGTTGTCCCCGGCCTGCGCCGAGTCCAGGAGCTTCCTGAACATCTCGACGCCCGTCACCGTCGAGGCCATCTTCTCCTCCTGCATCCCGATGAGCTCCACCGGCTCGCCCACCTTGATCTGGCCCCGCTCCACACGGCCCGTGACCACCGTCCCGCGGCCCGTGATCGAGAACACGTCCTCGACCGGCATCAGGAACGGGCGGTCGACGGCCCGCTCCGGCGTCGGGATGTAGTCGTCGACGGCCGTCATGAGCTCCATGACCTTGGCCACCCACGCGTCCTCCCCGTTCAACGCGCCCAAGGCCGAGCCCTGCACGACCGGGAGGTCGTCGCCCGGGAACTCGTACGACGAGAGCAGCTCGCGGACCTCCATCTCGACGAGCTCCAGGAGCTCCTCGTCGTCGACGAGGTCGGCCTTGTTCATGAACACGACCACGTAGGGCACGCCGACCTGGCGAGCGAGCAGGATGTGCTCGCGGGTCTGCGGCATCGGGCCGTCCGTGGCGGCGACGACCAGGATGGCCCCGTCCATCTGGGCGGCGCCCGTGACCATGTTCTTCACGTAGTCGGCGTGGCCCGGGCAGTCGACGTGGGCGTAGTGCCGCTCGGCCGTCTCGTACTCGACGTGGGCCGTGGCGATCGTGATGCCGCGCTCGCGCTCCTCGGGGGCGTTGTCGATGTCCTCGAACGCCTTGGCCTCCCCGCCGGACGCCTCGGCGAGCACCTTCGTGATCGCCGCCGTCAGCGTCGTCTTCCCGTGGTCGACGTGGCCGATCGTGCCGACGTTGACGTGCGGCTTCGTCCGCTGGAACTGTTCCTTCGCCATG
>NZ_JAVRHT010000089.1:0-1170 GCF_031846415.1 Rubrivirga litoralis
CAGGGGCTACGCATCACCATGAGTAGCGTAGGAGCCGGTTTCGCTCCGCTCCACCGCTCATGGCTCTGCTTGGAGGTCACTTCGACCTCATCCCCGACCCGCGCCGAGACCACGGCAAGCGCCACGCGCTCTCCGACATCTTCGGCCTCGCGCTCTGCGCCATCACGGCCGGTGCCGACAGCTTCCTCGCCATCGAGGCCTTCGGCAAGGCGCGCCTCGACTGGCTCCGGCGCTGGTTGCCGCTCACCCACGGCGTCCCGTCGCACGACACCGTCCGCCGTGTCTTCGCCCTCGTCGACCGCCGACACTTCGAGCGCTCGTTTGCCGCCTGGGCGCAGGAGGCCTTCCGCAAGACCGACGGCCGGGTCGTCGCCGTCGACGGCAAGCGGCTCCGGCGCGCCCGCGACGCGGGCGAGCCCATGCTGACGGTCGTCTCGGCGTGGGCCACCGAGGCGGGCGCGGCACTCGGACAGGTCACCACCGACGACGGCGAGGGCGAGGTGTCAGCCGTCCCGCGCCTGCTGGCGCTCTTGGACCTCTCGGGCTGCATCGTCACCACCGACGCGGCCGGGTGCCAGACCGACATTGCGAAGCAGATCGTCGACGGCGGCGGGGACTACGTGTTCGGCCTCAAAGGCAACCAGGCCGGGCTGCGCGAGCAAGCCGAGCGCTGGATGATGGAGGCGACGCTCTCGGGAGACGTGGACGCCTTCGAGACCTCTGAGCGTGGCCACGGCCGCGTCGAGACGCGGCGCTACTGGTCGGCCGCTGTGCCGGACGAGGCGCTGCGGAGGCTGCTCTGGGCCGGACTGACGAGCGTCGGGATGGTGGAGTCCACGCGGACGGTGGGCGGCAAGACCTCGACCGAGCAGCGCTACTTCGCGACGAGCCTGGCGGTCGACGCCGAGACGCTTGCGCGGTCGGTGCGTGGGCACTGGGGCGTCGAGAACGGGCTGCACTGGTCGCTCGACGTGAGCTTCGGCGAAGACGCGAGCCGGACACGGACCGATCACGCAGCGGCGAACCTGGCGGTAGCGCGGCGGGTGGCGCTGACGCTGCTGCGCGCCGAGACAACGGCCGAGGGCGGCGCGCCGACGAAGCGGATGCGATGCGCCTGGGACGCCGACTACCTCGCGACGGTGCTCCGGCTAGAGTGATGCGTAGCCCCTG
>NZ_JAVRHT010000009.1:0-101223 GCF_031846415.1 Rubrivirga litoralis
ACCGGGGGAGGGGACTCGAAGCGGGTTACCAAACAGTCTCTGACTCCGTTCGCGCGGCGCGTTCCCCGAGTCCCTCATTCCCCTGGTCCCCAGTCCCGCGAGCGGAGCGAGCCGCTTGAATCTTTCCCCGGGCGCGCACCCGCGGGCCGGGCGGGGCGGTTAACCTGGCCCTCCCCCACCCCGCCCCCGGCGTTTCCTGTGGACAAACCGCGCGACCACTGCGGCCTCTTCGGCGTCTTCAACCACCCCGACGCCGCCCGGCTCTCGTACTTCGGCCTCCACGCGCTCCAGCACCGGGGCCAGGAGTCGGCCGGCATCGTGACGAGCGTCTACGACGAGTCGAAGGGGCGCAAGGTGATGCCGGTCGAGAAGGACTTCGGGCTCGTGCTCGACGTGTTCGACGAGGAGGAGGTGTTCGAGCGGACGCTCGTGGGCGACGCGGCGATCGGCCACACGCGGTACTCGACATCGGGGAGCGCGACGAACCCGGCCAACATCCAGCCGTTCGTCGTCCACTACCAGGAGGGCAACCTGGCGCTGGCCCACAACGGGAACCTCTCGAACGCGCGGTCCATCCGCGACCGACTCGTCGAGCGGGGGACGCTGTTCAACTCGTCGTCGGACACCGAACTCATCCTGCACCTGGCGGCCCAGAGCACGGAGACCGGGCCGGTGGCCCGCATCGTCGACGCGCTCCACGCCTGCCGCGGCGCGTTCTCGCTCGTCATCCTTACCGACGACGCGCTGATCGCGGCGCGCGACCCGAACGGGTTCCGCCCGCTCGCGCTGGGCCGGCTCGACCCGGCGCCGGGCCGCGCGACGCCGGCCTGGGTCGTGGCGTCGGAGTCGTGCGCCTTCGACATCGTCGGCGCCGAGTACGTCCGCGACGTCGCGCCGGGCGAGATCCTGGTCATCGACCGGGCCGGCGTCGAGCGCGTGGCCGAGCACGCCGCGGGCGGGGCGGGCGGCGACGGCGCCCTCTACCCCGGCCCGGCCGGCGGCGAGGGCGGGGCGGCGACGGCCGGGTTCAACGGCGTGTGCCTGCCGCGGCGCCACGGCGTCAGCCAGTGCGTGTTCGAGTACGTCTACTTTTCGCGGCCCGACTCGAAGGTGTTCGGGGCGACCGTCGACAAGGTCCGGCGGAAGATGGGGAAGCGGCTGGCCCACGACGCGCCGGTCCCGCTCGTGCCCAAGGGCGAGGGCAAGCGGCCGCTCGTGATGTCGGTCCCCGACTCGTCGAACACGGCGGCCATCGGCTACGTGTCGGAGTCGAACAAGACCGGCCGCCGGTGCAAGCTGGACATCGGCCTCATCCGCAACCACTACGTCGGGCGCACCTTCATCGCGCCCGGCCAGCAGGCGCGCGAGCAGCGCGTGCGGACCAAGTTCAACGCGGTCGCGGGCGTGCTCAAGGACCGCGTCGTGGTCATGGTCGACGACTCGGTCGTGCGGGGGACGACGGCCCGGCAACTCGTCCAGATGGTGCGCGACGCCGGCGCGGCCGAGGTCCACTTCCGCTCGGCGTCGCCGCCCGTGATGTGGCCGTGCTTCTACGGCATGGACTTCCCCTCGCGCGGCGAGCTGGCCGCCAACGCCCACGGCTCGGTCGAGGCGATTGCCGAGTGGCTGGGCGTAGACTCGCTGGGCTACCTCTCGGTCGAGGGCATGCTCGACGCCGTCGAGGAGGCCCACGACGGGCGCGAGCGCTACTGCCACGCGTGCTTCTCGGGCGAGTACCCGGTGCCCGTCGAGGCGGACGTGGCGAAGGAGGAGAACGACTGGTAGCCGCCCCGCCCGGGCGGGGCGCCGTTGCCGTGCGGGGGCGGGGCGGATCATCCTGGGGCGGGGCGGCTGCGTGCGGCCTTTCGGCTGTTCTCACGACCCGCCCCTCACCCTGGCTGCGCCGACGCTGCGCGGCGTCCCTCTCCCAGCGGGAGAGAGGACGCCGTAGAGGCCGCTTGGGCGGGGTGGGGGATGGCGCACGAACTCAAAGATTCGGTATCAGAGCGCTCGCCCCTGCAGTCCTGTCCGACGCCCCCGTCACCCCGCCCCGCCCACCCCGAGCCGCCGCGCGAACGCGTCGCGCCGCGACCGGCTGAGGCCCAGCCGCGTCCCATCCCTCAGGCGCACCGCGTAGTCCCCGCCCGGCGCCGTCAGGAGCGCCTCGACGCGGTCGACCTGGACGATCGTCGAGCGGTGGACGCGGAAAAAGAGCGCCGGGTCGAGTTGCTCCTCCAGCGCCCGCATCGTCTCGCGGATCACGTGGACCTCCCCGCCCGCGTGGACCTCGGCGTACGGGCCGTCGGACACCACGTAGTCGACGTCGGCGACCGGGACGAGGCGGACCTGCCCCCGCCCCTCGACCGCGATCCGCTCGAGGTACGCCGGCCGCTCGGACGGGGCGGCTCCGGGCTCGGCACCGAGGAGCACCGCCAGCCGGCCCCGGAGCGCGTCGACCTCGCGGAGCCGGACGGCCTCGCGCGCGCGGCCCAGCGCCTGCCGGAAGCGGTCGTCGTCGAACGGCTTGAGGAGGTAGTCGACCGCGGCCACATCGAACGCCGCGAGCGCGTGCTGGTCGTACGCCGTCACGAACACGGTCGCCGGCATCGCCTCCGGCCCGACCTCGCGGGCCACCTCGAGCCCGCTCAGCCCCGGCATCTGGACGTCGAGGAAGACGACGTCGACCGCCCCGGCGGTCTGCGCCCCCGCGGTCTGCGCCCCGCCCGCGAGCGCGGCGACGGCCTGCCGCCCGGTCCCCGCCGTCCCGACGACCTCCACGTCGGGCTCGGCGGTGAGCAGGTCGAGCACGCGCTGCCGGGCCAGCGGCTCGTCGTCGACGACCAGGACGCGGAGCGGCTCAGCCACGGCCGGTCGGGACGGGCGGCGCGAGTGCGGCCTGGCCGTCGCCCCCGGCCGCCAGGCGGAACGGGACCACGACGCGGGCTATGACGCCGCCGCCCGAGCGCGCGGCGAGGTCGAGCCGGCCGTCCGCCCCGAACAGGGCGTCGAGCCGCGCCCGCGTGTTCGGCAGGCCCACCCCGCCCGGGCCGGTCCCGCCCGAGCCCGCCCCGCCCACGTCCGCTCCGGTCAGGTCCGCCCCGCCCAGGCCCGGGCCGTCGTCCTCGACGGTCAGCACGAGCCGGTCGCCGTCGCGGCGCGAGCCCACGCGGATCGTCCCCACGCCGTCCTCGATCCGGCCGACGCCGTGGCCGACGGCGTTCTCGACGAGCGGCTGGAGCACGAGCGGCGGCACGAGCGCGCCGAGCGTCCCCGGCGCCCACGCCTCCTCGACGTCGAGGCGCCCCTGGAACCGGACCCGCTGGACGTCGAGGTAGTCGCGGAGGAACGCGGCCTCGTCTCGGAGCGGGATGAGGTCGGGCGGGGCGTCGAGCACGCGCCGGAGCAGCGACGAGAGCCGGGCGACGAGCGTCCGCACGCCGGCCGGGTCGCGCTCGACGAGGGCCGAGACGGCGTTGAGCGTGTTGAACAGGAAGTGCGGGTGGAGCTGCATGCGGAGCGCCGAGAGCCGGGCCTCGGCGAGCTGGGCCTCGAGCCGCGCCCGCTCGGCCACGTGCCGCTCGGCCTCGACCTGGCTGTCGTGGACCTGGACCAGCGCCGCGCGCGCGTACCCAGCCGCGACGAGCGCGAGCGCGATCACCAGCTCGTCCAAAAACCACAGGCCCCCGACCGCCCCGCCCAGCGACCACTCCCGGCCCGGGCGCGGGGGACCGGAGAGGGCGGGGCGGAGCAGCCCGCGCGTGACGGCCTCGACGGTGAGGGCCACGGCGGCGGCCACGACCACCTGCCCCGCCAGCCGCCCCGCCCACGCGCCCCGCCCGACGGGGTAGCGCCCGACGAGCCAGACCACGGCCGGCGTCGCGAGCGCCCACAGCCCGTACTCGGCCATCGCCCCGAACGCCTCGGCCGCCCCCAGCGGGTCCTCGCGCCACGGCCGGAACGCCTCGCGGACGACCGAGAGCACGCCGAGCACGAGCCAGAAGCACGCCACGGCGGCGGCCTCCGCGCGGCGGGACCAGGGGCGGGGCGGGGAGGCGGGCGTCTCCATGCGCTCAATCTAGGCGGAGGCGCAGCATGGGCGGGGCGCGCTCGTGGGCACCACGGTGTCGCTCGTGACGCGCCCGTGCACCTCGTGCCGGACGCCGAATCCTCCACCCCGCTCCGTCATACGCTCTCCCCCACCCCGCCCCCGCCCGATGGCCCGTCTGCTGTTCGCCGCCCTCCTCCTCGCCGCCGCCCCGCTCGCGGCGGCCCAGACCGGCACGCTCACAGCCCGCGTCGTCGACGCCGAGAGCGACCAGCCGCTCCCGACCGCGACGGTGGCCCTGTACCCGGCGGGCGGGGCGGACTCGACGTTCGCGGGCGGGGCGGCGGCCGACATCGACGGGAACGTCCGCGTGACGGACCTCGCGGTGGGCACCTACGACGTCGTCGTCAGCTTTGTCGGCTACGACGACGCGCGCCGCGCGGACGTCGAGGTGGGCGCGGGCGGGGCGGACCTGGGGACGGTCGGGCTGGAGCCCAGCGCCGAGGCGCTCGCCGAGGTCCAGGTCACGGGCCGGCGGCCCCAGGTGCAGACGCGGATCGACCGGACCGTCTACGACACGGCCGACGACCCCGTGGCCGAGGGCGGGAGCGCGGTCGACGTGCTCGCCACGCTGCCCTCGGTCGACGTCGACATCGACGGGAACGTGTCGCTGCGCGGGGCCGGCTCGGTCGCCGTGTTCGTCAACGGCCGCCCCGCCCCGGTCTCCGGCGACTTTGTGGCGTCGTACCTCGCGAGCCTCCCCGCCGGCTCCATCGAGCGCGTCGAGGTGATCCCGAACCCGTCGGCGGCCTTCGAGCCCGACGGCGTGGGCGGGATCATCAACATCGTCCTCAAGGACGACGCCGACCTCGGGCTCGGCGGCACGGTCACGGCCGGGGCCGATACGCAGGGCGGCTACGACGGGACGGTCGCGCTGACGTACGGACGCGGCCCGTGGTCGCTGGCCGGCACCTACGGCTACCGCAACGACGCCCGCGCGGGCTCGGGGACCAGCTTCCGCATCAACCGCTACGAGGCCGCCGCGACCACGCTCGACCAGGAGGAGGTCGAGGACCGGACGCGGACGTCGCACCTCGTCAACCTCTCGGCCGACTACAGCGTTTCGCGCGCCACCACGCTCACGTCGCAGTTCCAGGTCGGGACGCGGGGCGGCGACGAGGTCGAGACCAACACGACGCTCCGCCGCAGCGCCTCGGGCGACCCGCTCCTCGAGTACGAGCGGATTTCCGAGGAGCTCGACGACGGCCTCTCGTTCGACGCCCGGCTCGGCCTCCTCCAGACGTTCGGGGAGGGCCACCGGCTGACCGTCGAGGGGCGCGGCGAGGTCTCGGACGAGGGCGAAGACCAGCGCTACAGCGCGACGCTCCTGGGCGGGGCGGGCGCGCTCGACGCCCCGCAGCGGGTCGACGAGGACGAGACCGAGCGCGAGCTCTCGCTCCAGGTCGACTACACGCGCCCGCTCGGCGCCTTCCGCCTCGACGCCGGCTACAAGGGCGAGTTCGAGGCCCAGTCGAGCACGCTCGTGTCCGAGTCGCTCGCCGAGGGCGGGGCGTACGTCCCCGACGCCGACGTCAACAACCAGTTCGACTACGACCAGACGGTCCACGCGCTCTACGCCCAGGTCGCCGCCGAGCGCGGGCCGTGGGGGGCGCAGGCCGGGCTCCGGTTCGAGCAGGCCCAGACCACGTTCTTCCTCCTGACCACCGACGAGGCGTTCGACAACGACTACGCGAGCCTCTTCCCCAGCGCCTTCCTCTCGTTCGCCCCGTCCGAGGCGACGACGCTCAAGGCCAGCTACAGCCGCCGGATCAACCGCCCGCGGACGTGGTCGCTGAACCCGTTCCCGTCGTTCGACGACCCGCTCAACGTCCGCCAGGGCAACCCGGCGTTGCAGCCCGAGTACGTCGACGCCTTCGAGCTGGGCGTCACGCACGTGACCGGCTGGGGCTCGGTCTCGCTCACGCCCTACGCCCGCCGCACGACCGACATCATCCGCCGGATCTCGACCGTCCGCGACGACGGCGTGACGGTGCGGACGTTCGAGAACCTGGACACGTCGGACTCGTACGGCGCCGAGTTCGTGACGTCGTTCGAGGACGTGGGCGGGCTGGGCGGCTACCTCAGCCTGGAGGCGTTCCGGCTCCAGACCGAAGGCACGACGGCCGACGCCGACCTCTCGAACGACGCGTTCGGCTGGGGCGGCCGCCTCAACGCGAGCTACGGGCTCGGCGACCGGACCGGGCTGGGAGACCTCGACCTCCAGGCGACGGCCCGCTACTCCGCCCCGCTCGACACGGAGCAGGGCCGGGTCGGCGCCCGGACGTTCATCGACGTCGCCCTCCGCCAGAAGCTCCTGGACGACCGGGCCGCGCTCACGCTCCAGCTCCGCGACCCGCTCGGGCTGGCCGGGTTCTCGTACACGCTCGACCAACCCGCCCTCTACCAGCAGTTCGAGCGCGACTGGGGCGCCCAGCAGATTGGCCTCACGTTCTCGTACCAGTTCGGCCGCCAGGAGGCGCGCCGCGAGGAGCGCGGGCGGGGCGGCGACTTCGAGGGCGAGGAATTTTGAGCGGGACGAGGAACGGGTGACGAATTGAGAACTTGACCCCCCGCCCCGCCCAAACCGCTACCCTGGGACGTTCCGCCCCCGAACGCCGCGCCGACGGCGGCGGTACGCCCCACCCCACCCACCCCGCCCCCGTGGCCCTTACCCGCCCCCAAAAGATCGGTCTCTGGGTCGGCGTCGCCGTCGTCGCCGTCGCGCTCCTGCTCGTCCCCCGCTTTGTGGGCGGGGAGGCCGAGGCGGAGCCGCCGTCGGGCGGGGCGGACAGCGGGCGGGGCGGGGGCGACACGCTCGCCGTCACCGTCGCCCCGGTCTCGCAGGAGCTCCTGGAGGACAAGGTGACGACGACCGGCACGCTCCTCCCGTGGGAGGCCGTCGACCTCCGGGCCGAGGTGGCGGGCCGCGTGACGGCCCTGAACTTTAGCGAGGGCAGCTCCGTCCGCCAGGGCCAGACGCTCGTCTCGCTCGACACCGACGTGCTCCAGGCCCAGATCGAGGGGGCGCGGACGCGCCGCGACCTCGCCTCGGTGCAGGCCCAGCGGCGGCGCGAGCTGTTCGAGATCGGCGGCCTGAGCCGCCAGGCGCTCGACGAATCCGAGAGCGAGGCGCGCGTGCTCGACGCCGAGCTGTCGCAGCTCTCGGCCGAGGTCCGCCGCCGCCGGATCGTGGCCCCGTTCTCGGGGACGATCGGGCTCCGCGAGGTGAGCCCCGGGGCCTACCTCTCGCCCGGCGACCGCGTCGCCACGCTGCGCGTGACGAGCCAGCTCCGGCTCGAGTTCACGGTCCCCGAGCGCTACCTCGGGCAGGTCCGCGAGGGCGAGCCCGTCCGGTTCTCGGTGCCGGGCCAGCCCGACCCGTTCGTGGCGACGGTCTACGCGACCGAGCCGGCCGTCGACCAGGCCACGCGCGCGTTCACCGTCCGCGCCCGCGTCCGCAACCCGGGCAACGTGCTCCAGCCGGGCGCCTTCGCCGAGGTCGAGCTCGTGCTCGACGAGGTCCCCGACGCCCTGCTCATCCCGGCCGCCGCCGTCACGACGGGCGCCGACAGCACGACGGTGTGGGTGCTCCAGGGCGGGGCGGCCGTCCCGCGCGCCATCACGACGGGCGTCCGCACGGCCGACCGGGTCCAGGTCACGAGCGGGCTCTCCGCGAGCGACGCCGTCCTCACGTCGGGTCTGAACCAGGTTCGCCCGGGGCAGCCGGTCCGCCCGGGCGGGGCGTTCGACCCGACGCGCGTCCGCCCCGCGGGCACGCCCGAGCGGACCCGCGAGTACCAGGCCGTCCAGTGAGCCGCCCCGCCCCGCCCTGCTCCTCCACCCCGCCCGGCGCCCCGCGCGCCGTGCCCCGCCCGCGGGCGGGGCGGGGTGGCGACTCTCCTGCCGCGACGTCCGCGGGCCACCCCGCCCCTCTCCCCCGCCCCGCCTAGCCGATGGCCTCGCTCTACGACGTCTCCGTCCGGCGGCCGGTCCTCGCGACCGTCTTCTCGCTCGTCATCCTGATCGGCGGGGCCATCGGGTACCTCGAGCTCGGGGTCCGCGAGTACCCCATCGTCCAGACGCCGGTGATCTCGGTCAGGACCGACCTCCGGGGCGCGAACGCGGCCGTCGTCGAGAGCCAGGTGACCGAGCCCATCGAGGAGTCCGTCAACGCCATCGACGGCATCCGCTCGATCACGAGCACCAGCAACCAGGGCCGGAGCACGGTCCGCGTCGAGTTCGACCTCGGGGCCGACCTCGACGCCGCCGCCGCCGACGTCCGCGACCGCGTGAGCCGGGCGCGCGGCCGGATCCCCGACGAGGCCGAGGAGCCGGTCATCTCGAAGTCGAACGCCGACGGCGAGCCCGTCGTCTTCCTCAACCTGTCGTCGGAGCAGCACGACCTCCTCGAGCTCTCCGAGGTCGCCGACAACTTTTTCGCCGAGCGGCTCCAGACGATCGACGGCGTGGCCTCGGTCGACATCTGGGGCGACAAGCGGTACGCCATGCGGCTCTGGATGGACCCGGTGCGGCTCGCGGCCTACGGGCTCACGCCGGGCGACGTCCGCCGGGCCGTCGAGGAGCAGAACGTCGAGCTCCCGGGCGGGATCATCGAGGGCGACCAGGTCGAGCTCACGATCCGCCCGCTCACGCGGATCGCGACGACCGAGGAGTTCGAGAACCTCGTGCTCAAAAACGACGGGACCACGCTCGTCCGCTTTTCCGACGTCGGCCGCGTCGAGCTGGCGGCCCAGAACCAGCGGACCGTCCTCAAGCGCGACGGGATCGCCATGGTCGGCGTCGTGCTCCGCCCGCTCGCCGACGCCAACTCCATCGACATCGTCGACGAGTTCTACGACCGCATCGAGGGCATCGAACAGGACATCCCGGACGGGATCGAGCTGGGCATCGGGTTCGACAACACGGAGCCCATCCGGGCCTCGATCGCCGAGGTCCGCAACACGGTCTTTATCGCGCTCGGGCTCGTCGTCCTGGTCATCTTCGGCTTCCTCCGCGACTGGCGGACGACGCTCGTCCCCGTCCTCGTCATCCCGGTCTCGCTCGTCGGCGCATTCGGGGTGATGGCGCTCGCCGGGTTCTCGATCAACGTGCTCACGCTCCTCGCGCTCGTCCTCGCGATCGGGCTCGTGGTCGACGACGCGATCGTGGTGCTGGAGAACATCTACGCCAAGATCGAGGGCGGGATGGACCCGGTCCCGGCCGCGATTGCCGGGACGAAGGAGATCTACATCGCCGTCATCGCGACGACGCTCGCGCTGGTCGCCGTCTTCCTCCCCATCATCTTCCAGAGCGGGGTGATCGGGGCGCTCTTCCGCGAGTTCGGGCTGACGATCGCCGCGGCCGTCGTGATCTCGTCGTTCGCGGCCCTCACGCTCACGCCGATGCTCTCGTCGAAGCTGCTCAAAAAGCGCGACCGAAAGCCGTGGCTCTACCGGAAGACCGAGCCGGCCTTCGAGCGTCTGAACGGGGCGTACCGGACCACGCTGGAGCACTTTCTCGACGTCCGGTGGCTCTCGCTCGTCGTCATGGCGGCGGCCGGGGTGGGAACGTGGTGGCTCTTTACGCACCTCGAAAGCGAGCTGGCGCCGGCCGAGGACCGCTCGCAGATCCGGCTGTTCGCGAACGCGCCGCAGGGGCGGGGCTACGCCTACATGGACGCCTACACGAACGAGCTCATCGCGCTCTTGCAGCGCGAGGTGCCCGAGACCGAGGCGCTCATCTCCGTCACCTCGCCCGGGTTCGGGTCGTCGGGCTCGGTCAACTCGGCGTTCGCCAACCTCATCCTCGTCGGTCCCGACGGCCGCGAGCGGAGCCAGGACGAGATCGCGAACGCCGTCCAGCGGGCGGTCAAGACGTTGCCGGGCGCGCGCGTGAACGTGAGCCAGCCGGCCACGATCTCGACGTCGTCGAGCCGGGGCTCGCCGGTCCAGCTCGTGATCCAGGCGCCCGACCTCCCCGCCCTCCAGGACGCGCTCCCGGCGTTCATGGAGCGGGCGACGCAGGACCCCGCGTTCCAGTTTGCGCGGGCCGACCTCGAGTTTACGCAGCCCGAGCTCCAGGTCGAGGTCGACCGCGACCGGGCGCAGGCGCTCGGGATCGCCCCGCTCGACGTGGCCCAGGCCCTCGCCGTCGCGCTCTCCGAAGGCCGGTTCGGGTACTTTACGCGCGGCGGCGAGCAGTACGAGATCATCGGCCAGCTCGAGCGCGAGGCGCGGGCGACGCCCAACGACCTGCAAGGCATCTTCGTCCGCAGCGCCGACGGCCGGCCGATCCCGCTCTCGAACCTCGTCACGCTGACCGAGTCGGCCGCCCCGCCCCAGCTGTACCGCTTCAACCGTTTTACGGCGGCGACGGTGTCGGCGGAGCCGGCCGAGGGCGTCTCGCTCGGCGACGCCATCGAGGCCATGGAGCGGATCGCCGACGAGACGCTGCCGGCCGGGTTCTCGACGGCCCTCGACGGGCAGAGCCGCGACTTCCGCGAGGCGGGCGGGTCCATCTTCGTCGTGTTCGGGCTCGCGCTGGTCCTCATCTACCTCGTCTTGGCGGCCCAGTTCGAGAGCTTCCGCGACCCGGTGACGATCCTCCTGACGGTCCCGCTCGCGCTCGTCGGCGCGCTCGGGGCGCTGTACGTGTTCGGGAGCACGATCAACGTGTTCAGCCAGATCGGGCTGGTCATGCTTATCGGGCTCGTCACGAAAAACGGCATCTTGATCGTCGAGTTCGCCAAGCAAAAGCGGGCTGAGGGGCTCGACCGTCGCGAGGCGGCCGAGGAGGCGTCGGCGGCCCGGTTCCGGCCGATCCTCATGACGGCGTTCTCGACCGTCCTGGGGACGCTCCCGATCGCGCTCGCGCTCGGGTCGGGCGCCGAGAGCCGGGTGCCGATGGGGCTCGCCGTCATCGGCGGGCTCCTGGTCGGCACGCTCCTCACGCTCTACGTCATCCCGGCGCTCTACACCTACCTAGCGAGCGCGGACGTCCACCCGTCGCTGGGCGAGGAGACCGACGACCCGCTGGCCGAGGGCGGGGCGGAGACCGGGGACGGAGCGGAGACCACGGGCGGGGCGGCCGGCGACGGCGCGACGGGCGACCTCCCCGACGACCCGCCGATGCGCGCGGGCGGGGCGGCGGGCGGCGACGGGGCGCCGGCCGAGGCCGCCCCGCCCCCGGCGGACGAGCGCTCAGCGGAGGCATCGTGAGCGAGACCGAGATGCGAGAGGCCTTCCGTGCGCCCACCCCGCCCCGTCCCGCTCGCGGCGGGCGCGACCGTGCGCGGCGCACCCCCCGTCCGAGCGCCCATCGCTGCGCCTTCGGCTCCGCTCAGCGGGCGCTCAGATTGTCCCCTTTGATAAGGACAGCTTTTCGAGCCTGGGAGCCGGGCGGGCGAATGCCCGCCCGCGACCGGCCGCAAAGCGGAGGGTACCGGGCGGGGTGGCTCGGCATAAAGGCTGCGCTCGCTCTCGCCCTGCTCATGGTGGGCGGGGCGGCCGGCGCCCAGGAGCTCCCGTCGCTCCGCCAGGACTCGATCCCGCCGCTCCCCGACTCGCTCCGGCTCTACGGCGCCACGCTCCCCACGCAGCCGCCGCTCCCGGACTTTGCCGCGCCGGCCGGCGCCGTCCGGCTCACGCTCGACGAGGCCGTCACGGTTGCGCTCCTCCAGAACCCGGACCGCGCGGTCGCGGTGCTCGAAGGCGCGCGGGCGGTCAACAACGTGACGCGCGGGAACGCGGGCTACCTCCCGACGCTCGACGCGACGGCCGGCCTCGCCGGCTCGCGGAGCAGCACGTTCGGCGGGGGCGGGGCGGACAGCGTGGGCCTGGGCGGGGCGGGTGGCACGCGGTCGTCGACGGCGCTCGACGCGGGTCTCACGCTGGGCTATACGCTCTACGACGGCGGGCTGCGGGCGGCGACGTACCGGCGGCTCCAGGCCGAGGCCCGCCGCCTCGCGCTCCTCGCCGACGCCGACGCCGAGGCGCTCGCCCTCGACGTGGCCGCGGCCTACCTCGACGCCGCCCGCCAGGCCGACCTCGCGGCCGCGCGCGCCGAGGCCGTGGCCGTTTCTGAGGACCGGCTGCGGATCGCGCAGGCCGAAGTCCGCATTGGGACGTCCGCCGAGATCGACGCGGCCCTGGCTCTGGCGGACTACAACGCGGACCGGGCGCTCCTTCTGCGCGAGGAGGTGGAGCTCGCGGGCGCCCGGGCGGAGCTGGGCGGCCTGCTCGCCCTCCCCGACCCCGAGGCCGTCGTCGTGACCGACACGCTCGCGCTCGGCGCCCCGCCCGCGCTCGACGCCCTGGTGGCGGAGGCCGGCGCGGGGAACCGCCGCGTCGCGGCGTTCCAGGCGGCCGAGGCCGTGGCGGCCCAGGCCGTCGCCCAGGTCCGCTCGGACTACCGGCCGACGGTGCGGGCGGCGGGCGGCGTCGGGCTGACCGTGTTCGACCGCGGGTTCTTCCCGCCCGCGCTCGCCCCGACGGTGGGGCCGGACCTGCGGTACGGGGTCACGGCGTCGCTCCCGATCTACGACGGCGGCGAGCGGCGGCGGCGGCTCGAGAACGCGCGGATCGACCTCCGCCAAGCCGAGCTCCTCACGGCCAGCGAGCGGCTGGCGAACGCGGCCCGCGCCGCCGGGCTCGCCTCGACGGCCCGCGGGTTCCGGGCGCTCGCCGATCTCGAGACACTCAACGAGCGGGTCGCCCGCGAGAACGTCCGCGTGGCGCTCGCCCAGCTCCGGCTCGGGTTCATCACGCCGGTCGACCTCCGCCAGATCCAGCTCACGCTCGTCGACGTCCGCACGCGCCGGGTCGAGGCGGTGTACCAGGCGCGGCGGGCCGAGGCCGAGCTCCGGCTCCTCGCCGGCGTCCTCCTCCCGCCCGGGACCGCCGTTGCCCCGACCCTCCTCGACGGTTCGGACGGCCCGGAGTAGCGGGCGGCCCACCGCTGGCTCTCGGGCGGGGCGGGGCGTTCGGGGGTGCTCCAGCACAGGACGCGCGCGCCCGACGCCGCCGCGGACCTTGCCTACGCGGATCTACCCGCCACGACAAGGTCCGAGAGGGCGCGAGCGTGACGAGGGTTGAGGTCGCCGTGCGCGGGAAGGCCCGGCCACTGGCGCTCTACGAACTCGACGTCGCGCCACGTCGCACCGAAGGCGCGAGTTCTACCGCGTCGAGGTACGGCCCCATCTCGGGCAACCCGGCCGCGCCGTCGCCGCCGTACTCGCTCGGCGAGACGCCCGTGGCGCGCTTGAACGCCTTCGAGAACGACGCCTTGGACCCGTAGCCGGCGTCGGCCGCCGCCTCGAACACGGCCGCGCCGCGCCGGAGCGACCGGGCCGCCTTGTGGAGCCGCCAACTCGCGACGTAGCGGAGCGGCGGCGTCCCGACGGCCTCGGTGAATCGCGTCGCGAACGTCGTGCGCGACATATACGCTTCGGCCGCGAGTGCCTCGACCGTCCACGGGTGCTCGGGCGCGCGGTGGATCGCCAGGAGCGCCCGCCCGAGGTCCGGGTCGGCGAGCGCGTGCAGCCAGCTTGACCGGTCGCCGCCGTCAGGGCAGACCTCGGGGAGCCCCTCGACGTAGGCGCGGACGGTCTGGAGCAGGAACACCTCGGCGAGTCGTGCCGCGACGGCCGAGGCGCCCGGCCGCCCCGCCTGCGACTCGTCGGCGATAAGGGCGAGCGTCTGGCTCGCCCACGGGGCCGCCTCCGGCGGCAGCACGAGGGCGGGGGGCAGCGCCGCGATGAGCGGGCTGGCCGCCGTGTCCTCGATCAGGAGCGAGCCCAGCACGACGTGGTCGGGCGCCACGCCGTCGGACGGCGCGCCGTTCTCTTGGCCCTGCGCGTCGTGGCGCACGCGCTCGAACCGTTCGGCAGGGCACGCGCCCGTCACCGCGTCGATGGCTACGGCCGCCGTCGCCGCACCACGCGGCGACCGCACGACGTAGGGCACCGAGCGCGGCAGCACGGCACCCGCGCCGGCGTCCAGCGTGACGGTCCCGCCCGCCGCCTCCACGACGGCCGTCCCGGACGAGACGAGCACGAGGTCGGCCTGCCCCGGCTCGGGCGAGGCCTGGAGCGCCCACGGCCCCGACAGCTCGGCGGCGACGTGGGCCACGCTGCGGACGTCGGTGGCGGCGAGCGCGAGGGAGAGCGGGTCCATGGACGACGATCTAGTGGAGGTCCTTTGGTATCCCGCACCGTCCTCCCCGTTCCTGGTCCCACCCCGCCACTTCTGGACGACGGGACACGGCATCTGGGGGATCGGACGGGACCGCGACACGCCTCGCTGTGTTGGAGGGAAGACGACGCCAGCGTTTGTGCCGGCGTCGTTCCCGTCTCACAACTCCTCGCCCCATGCCCAGCAAGATCGCCGTCGTCTACTACTCCACCTACGGCCACAACCACCAGATGGCCCGGGCCGCCCAGGAGGCCGCCGAGGCCGCCGGCGCCGAGGTCCGCCTCCGCAAGGTGCGCGAGACCGTGCCCCAGGGCGTCATCGACGCCCAGGATGCCTGGAAGGCTCAGCAGGAGAAGACCTCCGACGTGCCCGAGGCCACGCCCGACGACATGGAGTGGGCCGACGGCTACGTCCTCTCGTCGCCCACGCGCTTCGGCGGCGGGACGAGCCAGATGCGATCGTTTATCGACACGCTCGGGCCGCTCTGGCAGAAGGGCGGGCTTGCGAACAAGACGTTCACGGCCATGACGAGCGCCCAGAACCCCCATGGCGGCCAGGAGACGACGCTCCAGACGCTCTACATCACGGCGATGCACTGGGGCTGCATCCTGGTGCCGCCGGGTTACACCGACGACGCCATCTTCGCGGCCGGCGGCAACCCCTACGGCGCGACCGTGACGGCCGACGGCTCGGGCGTGTCGGACGAGTCGCTCGCGGCGGTTCGGCATCAGGCCCGCCGCCTGGTCGAGTACACCGACAAGCTCACCGCGAGCTAGCCGCTCCGCTGAGCGCATCGGCGGGCGTTCCATGCCGGGGCGCCCGCTCTTCTCTGTCCTACCTGCTTAGACCATGTCCTCCCCCGTCACCGGGCTCCACCACGTCACCGCCATTACGGGCGCCGCCCAGGCCAACGTCGACTTCTACGCCGGCCGCCTCGGCCTCCGGCTCGTCAAGAAGACGGTCAACTTCGACGACCCCGGCACCTACCACCTCTACTACGCCGACGGCGATGTCCGCCCGGGCTCCGTGCTCACGTTCTTCCCGTGGGCGGGCGCTGCACCGGGCCGCCCGGGACCGGGCGAGACGACAGCGACGGCCTACGCCGTGGCGCCGGGCGCGATCGATGCGTGGCAAAGCGTATTCGCCGAGGCGGGCGAGGACGTGGGCGAGCGGTTCGAGCGGTTTGGCGAGTCGGGCTTGCGGCTCCGCGCGCCAGACGGCTTGACCCTGGAGATGATCGAAACCGACGGAGCCGACGGGCAGTGGGCCGACGGCCCCGTTCCGGTGGACCAAGCGCTCGGTGCCTTCCACAGCGTCACGCTCTGCTCACGCGCGCCCGAGGCGACGGCGCGCGTGTTGACGGAAGCCTATGGCTACCGTGAGCAGGGACAGGAGGACGGCCGGATCCGGTTCGTCAACGACACCGCCGACTATGCCCGCTACGTCGACCTCTCGTGCGAGGCCGTCGAGGGCGCGGGCCGAAACGGGAGCGGGACCGTCCACCACATCGCCTTCCGCGTGCCGGACGACGAGGCCGAGCTCGAGGTCCGCGAGGTACTCTTGGGGATGGGCCTCCAGCCGACGCCCCAGATCGACCGTCAGTACTTCCACTCCGTCTACACGCGTGAGCCCGGCGGCATCCTCTTCGAGGTCGCGACCGACCCGCCCGGATTCGCCACCGACGAGACAGAAGCCGAGCTGGGCCGTTCGCTCCAGCTCCCGCCCCAGTACGAGCCCAAGCGGGCCGCCATCGAAGCCCGCCTCGCCCCCCTCTCCCTCCCCTACTGATGACCGCCGACCCCCACACCGACGCGGGCGTCCACACGCTCGTCTCCGCAGACTCCCCCCACACGGTCCTTGTGCTCTGCCACGGCCGCGGGGCCACCGCGACGTCTCTCGAACCGCTCGCGCAGGCGGTCGCGCGGCCCGGCGTAAGCGTGCTCGCACCGCAGGCGGGCACGATCCAGGGGGTGCCGCAGTGGTACCCGAACAGCTTCCTGGCCCCGCTCGCCGACAACGAGCCCGCGCTGAGCGGGGCGCTCGCGGCCGTCGAGCGGGCCGTCGAGGACGCCCGCGCGCTCGGCGTGGGCGACGCCCAGATCGTGCTCGGCGGGTTCAGCCAGGGCGCGTGCCTGGCCGCCGAGTACGCCGCGCGCCACGCTCGGCGCTGGGGCGGGGTGGTCGCGCTCTCGGGCGCGCTCATCGGCACGGCCGAGGCCGACGACGCCTCACCCCGCCCAGAACTTGCGGGCGCAGGCGGCGCCTACCCCGACAAGGCGTTCGAGTACGACGGCGACCTGGCCGGCACGAGCGTGTTCCTGGGCTGCGCCGAGCGCGACCCGCACATCCCGCTCGCGCGCCTGGAGCGCTCGGCCACTGTCCTGACGGACCTCGGCGGCGACGTGACCAAGCGCGTCTACCCCGGCGGCACGCACGCGGTCGTGGACGACGAGGTCCAGTTCGTGCGCGAGCTCCTGGACTACCTCGCCTGCTGAGCCCGGTGACTAGTGCCATGGCGAGGGGTCCCGCGCGCGGTGGCCGGCGGGGCCGCCCGCCCAACGACCACCCCGCCCCGCCCGGCCTGAACGCCGACGGCGTCTGAGCGCCGATAACGCCGCAGACCACCCGGTCCTGCACGAGCCCGGCCCGTCTGGCGCTCCTAACTCACGCTCCCCCACCTCCAACCGACCTATGACCTGGCCGCCCCTCCCGCTCGACGACTGGCAGGACACGTACGACACGCTCCACCGCTGGACCCAGGTCGTCGGCAAGGTCCGCATGGAGGGGACGCCGTGGGTCAACCACTCGTGGCACGTCCCGCTCTACGTCACCGCGCGCGGGCTCTCGACCGGGCTCGTCCCCTCGCAGGGCGGCTTCGAGGTCGAGTTCGACTTCGTCGACCACCGGCTGAGCATCTCGACGACGCAGGGCGAGCGACGCTCGTTCGCGCTCCGCCCGATGACCGTCGCCGCGTTCTACGCTTCGTTTACCGAGGCGCTTGCCGACCTGGGCATTGAGGTCGAGATCCTAGCCCGGCCCGTCGAGCTGGAGGACGCGACGCCGTTCCCCGACGACACGGAGCACGCGGCCTACGACGCCGACGCGGCGCAGCGCCACTGGCGCGTGCTCGTCCAGGCCCACCGCGTGTTCACCGACTTCCGCGCCCGCTTCCTGGGCAAGGTGAGCCCGGTCCACTTCTTCTGGGGCGCCTTCGACCTCGCCGTCACGCGGTTCTCCGGCCGCGAGGCGCCGACGCACCCCGGCGGCGTCCCCAACTGCGCCGACTGGGTGATGGAGGAGGCGTACTCGCGCGAGCTCTCGAGCGCCGGCTTCTGGGCGGGCGCGGGGTTGGGCGAGGCGGCGTTCTACGCCTACGCGTACCCGCAGCCGGAGGGGTTCTCGGAGTGGGCGGTCGAGCCCGCGGCGGCGTACTTCCACGACGACCTGGGCGAGTTCGTGCTGCCCTACGAGGCCGTGCGGACGGCCGATGACCCGGACGCCGTGCTCATGGAGTTCCTACAGAGCACCTACGAGGCCGCCGCCGACCTAGCAGACTGGGACCGGGCGGGGCTGGAGCGCGAGTCGGCCCCTCCGGCCTGACGGCCCTCGCGGCCCCTACGTCCCCACCCCGCCCGGCCTCTACCGTCTGGCCTCCCCCCGGCTCCTACCGCCCGACCCCACCCCGCCCATGAGCGCTCCCTCACCGACCCGCGTCCTCGGCTTCGCCGGCAGCCTCCGCACGGGCTCTTACAACCGCGCGCTCCTGCGGGCGGCGCAGGAGCTCGCACCGGAGGACATGACGATCGACGTCTTCGACCTCCGGGGCGTCCCGCTCTACAACGCAGACGTGGAGGCCGAGGGCGACCCGGAGCGCGTGGCGGCCCTTAAGGAGGCTATCCGCGCCGCTGACGGTGTGCTTATCGTCACGCCGGAGTACAACCACGGCGTGCCGGCGGTGACCAAGAACGCGGTCGACTGGGCCTCGCGGCCGCCGCGGTCGGCGCCGCTGGGGGGCAAGCCGGTTGGCATCATCGGGGCGTCGCCGGGCATGACGGGGTCGGCGCGCGGGCAGAGCCAGCTCCGGCAGGCGTTCGAGTTCACGAACTCGTTCTGTATGCCGCAGCCGGAGGTCCTGGTCGCGCGCGCTCACGAGAAGTTCGACGCCGATGGGCGGCTAACCGACGAGACGACGCGGACGTACCTCGGCCGCTACCTCGTGGCGCTAGCGGCCTGGATCGACCGTTTGCGCGAGCCATCCGGCGCAAACGACTGAACACACGCCCCGCCCTCGGGCGCCCGCCGAAGAGGGGCGCTAGCGGCCCCGGCGGAGCCGTTGTGTTCCCGTCACGTTACACAACCTCATCCCCGTTACTTCTCGCGGCAGAGCGCCTACCCGTCCTGCCGCCCGCTCTCTACTCCCCATGCGTCTTTTCCTAACCGTCCTCCTCATCGCTGCCGTTCAGGGGTGCTCGTCTCCCAGCAACGAGACTACGGCTGAGCTCACACCCGAGCCGACGGCGGAGCCCGCGGCCGCGGCCGCCCCGCAGACGATGTACACGTGCGAGAGCGGGAGCACGATCCAGGCCTCCTACCCGACGACCGAGACGGCCGTCGTGGAGTACGAGGGCCAGACGCTCCCGATGACGATCGCGGTGTCGGGCAGCGGCTCCCGCTACGTGGGCGACGAGCTCGAGTGGTGGACGCAGGGCGCGGGCGTCGGCTCGGAGGGCACGCTTTTCCGCCACAACAGCGACGGCACGAGCGGCGAGATGGTCGAGTCCTGCGAGGCGTCGGCCTAGCCCGGCGCGCCAGGCGCGGGTCCGTCTCGGGCGCTCGGTTCCGTGCGTCGGGGAGGGTCCGCGAAGCCTCCTCGATACGGACCCCAAACAGACACGGGTGGCCGGGATCATATGGGAGCCCTGCTCACGCTCTTGCTGTTCGTCACGCTCTCGGTGCTCATCAACCAGATCGCCGCCAAGGCGCTCATGCTGACGGGCCTGTCCGAGGACGTGGCGCGCTTCCAGGCCCGCTCGGTCTCGACCGGCACGGGCTTTACCACCTCGGAGGCAGAAAACATCACCAAGCATCCGGCCCGGCGGCGGATCGTGATGACCCTGATGCTCCTGCACAGCGCGGGACTGGTGACGATCCTCGGCACGGGCATCGCCTCCTTTGCTGAACCGTCGGGCACGACCGTCGTGCTCCGGCGGGTAGTGCTCCTCGTGGCCGGCGTGGTGGGCCTGTTCGCACTGTTCAAGAACCGACGGTTTAGCCGCGCGCTCGACCACGCGATCGAGCACGTCCTGCGGCGCTACACCACCCTCACCGTGCGCGACTACGAGGCGCTGCTCCGCCTGCGCGAAGGGTTTCGCGTGGTCCAGTTCGAGATCGAGGAGGGCACGTGGCTGGCGAACAAAACGCTCCGGGAGCTGAACCTGCCGGAGGAGGGCGTCACGGTGCTCTCCATCCTGCGCCCCGACGAGACGGCCGCCGCCGTGCCCCGCGGCTCGTACCGCCTCCACGTCGGCGACAAAGTCGTCCTGTACGGGAAAGAGGATCGGGTGGCGGAGTTGAGGAGCCGGCCGCGCGGCCGGCCCGGCGAGGGGGCACGGGTCGAGGCGCAGCAAGAACACGCAGAGACGGAGCGACAGCAGGACGTCCAGCAGCGGGCGTACGAGAACGAGAAAGCCTGGACGACGCGCTGACCGAACGCCTAGCTCCCCCTTGTCCTACGCACCCGTTCTCCGTCACCCCCTCACTTGTCGGGTCTCCACCACATTACCGCCACCACTGACCGCGCACCTTCCCGAACGCGGCGGAACGCCTACAGCGTGACCGAGCTTCGACATCTACCGTCCCACACGCGCAGCGACACCTGAATCCCCGACCCATGAGCGACGACCCGACGAGCCCGCGCGTGCCCTACTGGCACCTTTACACCGACGACGACGGCGTGAGCCGGCAGCGGCTCTGCCACATGACGGCGTTCGAGTTGGAGTCGATCTCGCCGCCGGCCGACCCGCAGTGGCTCGGGGAGAAGCACCACGACGGCATGACGGTCCTGTTCACGGTCCAGCCGGCCGGCTGGACCGGCACGTGGCACGAGAACCCGGCGCCCCAGTGGATCGTCCCGCTCTCCGGCGCCTGGTGGGTGGAGTCGATGGACGGCGAGCGGCGCACGTTCGGGCCGGGCGAGATCTCGTTCGGCGAGGACCAGGGGACGGTCGAGCGGGGCGGCAAGAGCGGTCACCGCTCCGGCACGGCGGGCGACGAGCCGGCCGTCCTGATGATCGTTCAGTTCGACTCGGAGCGCGACGCCACGACGCCCTGCCGGTTCGACTGACATGGTCCTGCACACTCCAACTGTCGTCGCCGAGAACTTCTGCTGGGTGGAGGGGCCGCTCTGGGTGGACCGCCTAGACGGCCTCCTCGTGAGCGACGTCAAGGCAAACACCATCTTCCTGCTCCGCCCGCCCGTCAGCGAGGGCGGGGCGTGGACGCGCGAAGTGTTCCTCCGTCCGTCCGGCACCTCCAACCCCCACCCGCCTGGCGAGGAGCACGGGGCGAACGGCCTGTCCCTCGACGCCGACGGCCGCCTCCTGCTGTGCTCGCACGGCGAGCGCGGCGTGTTCGTGCTCGACGAGGAGCGGTGGACCCGGCGGCCTTTGGTAACGCGCGTGCGCGGGCGGCGTCTGAACTCGCCCAACGACGTCACGGTGTGCCCGGCCTCGGGGGCCGCCTACCTTACCGACCCGCCGTTCGGGCTCGACGACACGTTCGACGACCCGCGCCGCGAGACCGACGTGTGCGGGATCTACCGCGTCGACGCCGCGACCGGCGCCGTGACTCTGGCCTCGGACGCGCTCCACGCGCCAAACGGGATCGCCTTCTCGCCTGACGGTCGGACCGCCTACGCGACCAACTCGAAACCGCCGCACGGCCGCTACGTCGCGTTCGACGTGAGCGCCGACGGCACGTTCGGTCCGCCGCGCACGCTCCTGGACACACCAGACGCAACGTACGAGACGGGGATGCCGGACGGGCTGGCGGTGGCCAGCGACGGAACGGTCGTCGGCGGCGGGCCGGGCGGGGTGTACGTGTTCTCGTCCGAGGGGGAGTTTCAGGAGCGCGTCGACGTGGAGCCCCTCGCGTCGAACGTGGCGTTCGGGAGAGGCGGACGGTCGCTGTTCGTGACGGCGGGCGAGCGAGTGGTCCGGTTCGAGGTGGACTGATACGGGGTCGCTGAGTTCGCATAGCACTCGCCACCCCGCCCCTCTCCCACGTGTACAGGCCGGGGAGAGGAAACCTCGTAGCGGGCGCCGGGGCGGGGCGGGCGCACTGCGAACCTTCAGAGCGCGCATGAGACCGAGAGCGACTGGCCTACCGCGGTCATCGGAACAGAGTTATACAGTACCCGCCCGCGACGGCGCTCAAGAGGACGAGGGTCCCCCCACCCCGCCCACGACCCACGCCGGCACCGGGGCGGCCGGGAGGCGGACTGTGAACGCGCTGCCCACGCCGGGCTCGCTCTCGACCGAGATCGTCCCGCCCATGAGGTCCACGAGCCGCTTGGTGATCGCGAGGCCCAGCCCGTTCCCCTCGTGGGTCCGCGTGTAGCCGGTCGAGGCCTGGGCGAACTCGTCGAACAGGCGGGGCGCGAACGCCGGGTCGATCCCGATCCCGCTGTCCTCCACGCGGAGCCACGCGCGCCCGTCGTCGACGCCGACCTCGACCACCACCCCGCCCTCGTCGGTAAACTTGAGCGCGTTGCCGACCAGGTTGTTCAGGACCCGGTGGAGCGCGGCCGAGTCCGCAAGCGCCCGGACCGGGGGGCCGACCACGTCGAGGGCCACGCCGCGCTGCTCGGCGACCGGGGCCAGGAGCCGGGCCACCTCCGCGGCCTCGCCCCGGAGGTCGACGGGCGCCGCCTCGAACGTGAACGAGCCGCCCTCGAGCTGAGCCAGGTCGAGGACCGAGTTTAGCGTGCCCTGGAGCCGCTGCGCGCTCCGCACGATGATGTCGACGGCCTCGCGCTGCTCCGTGCCCACCTCCTCGGCGAGCACCTCGGCAAACCCGAGGATGCCCGTCAGCGGCGTTCGGAGCTCGTGGCTCATGTTGCCCAAGAACGCCTCCTTGATCCGGAGCATCTCCTCGGTCCGCTCGCGGGCCACGCGCTCGGCCTCGAACCGGATCGAATCGGTCACGTCCGTGATCGTCCCGGCCGCCCCCCGGACCGCCCCGCCCTCGCTGCGGAGGAGCTGGACGTGGACCTCGACGTGGCGGACGCCGCCGCCGGCCCGGAGCAGCCGGCACTCGTGGCGGACGTACGGGACGGCGCCGGAGAGGAGCGACCGGAAGTTCCGCGCCACCTCGGCGTGGTCGTCGGGGTGGATCACGTCGAGGCACGGGCGGCCCAGGCTCTCGGCGACCGCGTGGCCCGTGACGGTCTCCCAGGCCGGGTTCAGGAACGACCACCGGCCCTCGGCGTCGGCCTGCACGACCACGTCGCGGACGCTCTCGACGACGCCTCGGTAGCGGGCCTCGGACTCCGTCCGGCCGTCGAGCGCGAGCGTGAGGGCCACCTCGCTCTCGACGATGTCGGCCAGGTCGCGGAGCGTGGCCCGGTCGTCGGCCGTCCACGCCCGGGGGTCGCGGTCGATGGCGCAGAGCGAGCCCAGCGCGTAGCCGTCCGGGTCGCGGATCGGGACGCCGAGGTAGGCGCCGACGCCGATCTCCGTCACGGCGGGGTGGTCGCAGGTCTCGCCCGCGCGGGCGTCGTCGAGCTGGTACAGCCGGCCCGTCCGGGCCACCCGCTGGCAGAGCGAGTGCGAGAGCGGGGTCCCCGCGGTCCACGGGTCGGACAGCCCCTGCTGGCTCTTGAACACCTGGCGCTCGTCGTCGACGAGCGAGACGAGCGCGATGGGCACGCCGACGACGCGGCACACGAGCCGGGTCAGCCGGTCAAAGCGATCCTCGGGCGGGGTGTCGAGCAGGCCCGTCGCCAGGAGGGCCCGGAGCCGGCGGTCTTCCAGGAAAGCGGGGGCGGGGTGAAGCGACACGGCCGGTCGGTCTTGAGGGAGCACCCGTCCTAACGGGCAATCCGCCCCCTACGATCCGCCCGGCCGTCCCGTCAGGACTCTCCCCCCCGCCCCGCCCGCGTGGGCCGGGATGGCACGGTGGCGTGCGCGGGCGGGGCGGCCGGGTCGGCGCTCGCGCCGAGCGCGTCGCGGGCCGGCGCGAGCACGGCGAGCAGGTCGGACGTCGTGGCGAGCACGAGGTCGGCGCCCTCGCGGACCAGCTCGTCCTCGGTCCCGAACCCGCACAGCACGCCGACGGCCTGCGCGCCCACCGCCCGCGCCGTCTCCATATCGACCGTCGTGTCGCCGATCACGAGGCACGCCTCGGGCGCCACGTTCATGGCCTCGGCGGCATAGACGAGCGGGTCAGGGTAGGGCTTCATGCGCGGCGTCGTCTGCGCGCCGACGACGGCCGCGAACAGGTCGGCCACGCCGTGGTGCGCCAGGAACGCCCGGATGCGGACCTCCCCGCCCGTCGAGAAGGCGCTCATGGGGTAGCGCGGGGCGAGGGCGCGGAGCATCTCGGCCACGTCCGGGACGAGGTCGTGGGGCACCTCGTCGGCGGCCTCGGCGGGGTGGCGCTCGGCCCGGTTCCGCTGGGCGATGGCCCGCGTGAGGAGGCCCTTGAGCGCCGCCAGCTCGTCGTCCAGGCCGTAGCGGTCGATGGCCCCGTACGCCGCGTTGACCGGGCTCTCGGCGCCCATCACGATGCGCCGCGCGAGCTCGGCCGCCCGGCGCCCGCTCAGGAACGGGAGCGCGTCGAGAACGCCGGCGATCTGCGCCACGAGGTGGTCGTCGGTGTCCGAGAGCGTCCCGTCGACGTCGAAGACGAGGGCCTGGACGCGGGCGAGGTCGAGGGGCATGGTGCGCGGTGAGCGGCGCGGAAGATGGCTCCCCCGCCCCGCCCGGCGCAACCGACAGAGAGCGGACCGCCCCGCCCACGACAGCGCGGGCGGGGCGGAGCGCGAGCAGGGCGCGGGCGGGGCGGTGGCCCTACAGCTGCGCGGCGCGGCGGCGGACGGCGGAAAACCGGCCGTCGGTCAGGCGCAGGTCGCGGCCGTCATACGGCCGGGCCAGCTGGCGGACCGTCTGCATCCGCTCGGACGAGAGCGGGTGGGACCGGAGCAGCGCGATGCCGCCGCCCCGCTCCTCGGCCGCGAGCCGCTCCAGCAGCTGGGCCAGCCCCTCCGGGTCGTACCCGGCCTCGGCCATGACGCGGACGCCGACGGCGTCGGCCTCGCGCTCGTCGGCGCGCGAGAACGAGGCGAACGCGCCCTGCGCCGCGATCTGGGTCGCGATCTGCGTGACGGCGCCGGGGTTGCGGCCGAGGACCATGCCGGCGATGGCGTTCGTCTCGTTGCTCTTCGAGAGCCGCTGGGTCCCGTGCCGCTCGACGCCGTGGGCCACCTCGTGCGCGATCGCGCCGGCCAGCTCGCCCGCGCTCCCCACGTTCTCGATCAGGCCCGTGTTCACGTACACCAGCCCGCCCGGCACGTTGAACGCGTTGACGGCGTCGTCGCGGACGACGTAGAACCGCCACGGCAGGTTGTCGACGCCGGCCGCGCGGACCATCCGCTGGCCCATCTCGCGGACGTAGCCGGTCACGAGCGGGTCGTTGGCGAGCCGGAGCTCCTGCCCCAGCTGGGTTTCGAGTTGCTGGCCGAGCTGCCACTCCTCCTCGACCGAGTAGTAGTTGGTGCCGGCGAGCGTGGCGCAGCCGGACAAGGCTGTGAGGGCGACGAGCGCGGCGAGGACGGGCGCGCGGAACGCGCGGGCGGGGTGGCGGGACATGGCAACGGGGGGAAGGGGACGACCAACGATACCCACCGCCCCGCTCACACTCCGTGCCGACCGCCCCGCCCCGCCCCATTGCGAGGAGAGGCGGGCGCGGGCGGGGCGGCGCGTCCACGGGAGAAGACGCAGGGCTCCCGAAGCACGCTTGAGAAGGGTACAGGGTGCGAGGTACAGGTACGTGGCCCGACCCGTCTGCTTCGAGCCTGCCCCGTACCGAGTACCCCGTACCCACCCGGAGGGTGCTCTAGCTCACCGGCGGCCGGCGCGTGTGGAAGTCGGTCGCCTCCTGGACCGCGTGGGCCAGGCGCAGCGGGAGGTGGTCCTGCCAGAGCGGCCCGAGGAACGTGACCGAGTGCGGCGAGCGGCGGTCCGCGGAGCCCTCGACCGGGAAAAAGCCGTTGGGGACGACCGCGGCGGGGTGGCCCGTCAGGTTCGTGATCGCGAGGCCGGCGTTCCCGAAGCTGGGCGTGACGAGCACGTCGAGGCCGTCGAACAGCGCGGCCATCTCGCGCATGAGGACGGTCCGCAGCCGGTTCGCGTTGAGGTAGTCGACGGCCGGGACGAGGTGGCCGTGGCGGAACACGTTGGGCCACGCGTCGCGCGTCTGGCGCACCAGGCGGTCGACGCCGCCCGAGCGCGTGAGGCCGTCGAAGGCGGCGGCGGCCTCGGCCTCCAGGATCAGGAGCAGCGCGTCGACCGGCACGCCCGACGGGAGCGCGACGGGCCGGGTCTCCACGCCGAGCCGCTCCAGCACGGCCAGCGTCGCGCGGTCGGCCGCCCCGCCCGCGCCGTCGGCCTCGAAGGCGCCGGCGAGGACGCCCACGCGGAGGTCGCCGAGCGGGGAGGCGGGATCGAACGGGAACGCGGGGTCAGGAGCGAGGGCGGGGCGGGCCGCCTCGGGGTCGGCCCCGCGGAGGGCGTCGAACACGAGGGCGCAGTCGACGGCCGACCGCGCCATCGGCCCGAGCTTGTCCATGCTCCACGAGAGCGCCATCGCGCCGCGCGTGGGCACGCGCCCGAACGTCGGCCGGAGGCCGGTCACGCCGTTCCGCGTCGACGGCGAGACGATCGAGCCCAGCGTCTCGGACCCGATGGCGAACGGGACGAGCCCGGCGGCGACGGCCGCGCCCGGCCCGGCGCTCGACCCGCTCGCGCCCTCGTCCGGGTTCCAGGGGTTCTTGGTCGTCCCCCCGAACCACACGTCGCCCCAGGCCAACGCGCCCAGCGTGAGCTTGGCGACGAGCACGGCGCCGGCGGCCTCCAGCTTGCTCACGGCGGCGGCGTCCTCGTCGATCACTTGGTCGCGGTACGGCTCGGCGCCCCACGTCGTGGGGTAGCCGCGGGCGGCCAGCAGGTCCTTGGCGCCGTACGGGATGCCGTGGAGCGGACCGAGGTCGATGCCCGCCGCGAGCTCGGCGTCGCGCGCGCGGGCCGTCTCGAGCGCCCGCTCGCGCGTGAGCGTCACGACGGCCTGGAGCCGGCTGTCGAACCGCGCGAGCCGGTCCAGGAACAGCTCAGCGAGGCCGACAGCCGTGACCGCCCCGCCCCGGAGGAGCGCGCCCAGCTCGGGGATCGACGCGAACGCGAGGTCCTGGTCCGACGGCCGGCGCCGAACAGCGGCCGGCATGGAGACCGACGCGCCGGCGCCCGGGGCGGGGCGGGCCTCCCCGCTCAGACCGAGGTCGAGCGCGAGCGCCGGCGGCACGCTGTTAGGCGGCTCGGCGGCGCGGATCGCCGCGAGCTGCTCCAGCCGGTCGTTCACGTCGTCGAGCATGAGCTCGCGCTGGTCCGGCGTGAACGAGAGCCCGAAGACGGCCTCGGCCGCCGCGATCTCGCCGACCGTCACCGGCCGGCTCTGGGCCTCCGGCATGGGCACGGCGCCCGGCGGGGCGCCGGGGGCGGGGCGGTGGTCCGCGAGCGGAGCGGGCAGCGCGGCGACGGGCAGCGCGGCGCCGGCGGCGAGCGTGGAGGCGAGAAAACGGCGGCGGCTGTGCACGGCTGGACTGCGGAGTGGAGAATGCGCAAAGGTGCCCACCCCGCCCGCCGAGCGCAAGGGCGAATCGCGGGCAACGAGGCCCAAGCCGACCACCCCGCCCTGCCCCACGGATCCCCACCGCCTACGGCTCTTCCAACCCCCACGCCTGGGCAATGTGCCGGAGGACGGTCCGCTCCATCGTGTGGACCACGCCGTCGGCGTCGGCCACGCGGACGAGCGCGGCGTGGGCGCGGGCCAGCAGCGGCGGGCCGACGGCGTCGCGGAACCGGGCGACGACCGTGTCCAGTCCGACCACGCTGAGGTCGCCGTAAACCTTGACGGCCGCCTCTACGACCGCGCTCAGGTCAGCCCCGCTGTGGACGTCGGGGTCGAGGAGCGTCGAGAGCCGCCCCAGCTGCTCGACGAGCACGTGCGTTTCGCGCGGGTCCAGGTCGGCGTCGGTCCCGTGGGCGACGACGAGCGTGAGCACGGCGAGGTCAGCGAGCGGCGTAGGCATGGGCGGGGCGGTCTCGGCCCTACGGCTCGGCCCGCTCCGGCGCCTGCGACGCGTCGCGGAGCACGGCGACGAGGCACGCGAACTCCTCCCGGCACCCGGGGCACGTCTGCAGGTGCTCCTCAACGAGCGGGAGGGCGGCCGCCGCGTCCAGGCCGGCCAGCTCCATCTCCGCAAAGTGGTCGACGTGGACGTAGCAGTCGCCACACGGGATCTCACCGGGGTGCGCGTTGAACACGCGCCGGACGAGAAAGCGGAGGACGTCGGGGGTGAGGGTCATGGTGTGCCGTAGACGCCGGCGGGCGGGGAGGTCTTACAGCGGCGCGCGGGCCGCCCCGCCCGCAGCACGTGGTGGCCTAGAGGTCGAGAAGGTCGTCCGGCCCCAGGCCGCGGTCCTCGAACGCCCGCTTGAGGCGGAGCCGGGCGTCGTGGAGCAGCTTGTAGAGCGCGTTCCGGTTCGTGTCCAGCCGCCTGGCCACCTCGTCCATCGGCATGCCGGCGAGGACGGCCTTGAGCGCCGTCTGCTGTCGCTCGGTGAGGTCCTCGTCGATGAGGCGGCGGACGAGGGCGGCGGCCTCGCCCTGCTCCATCACCTCGTCGGCGCCGGGCTCGGGGGCCGCCGGCGGGTCGGCCACGACGGCGTCGAGCGAGACGTTCTCCCACCGCTTCCGGCGGAGCTCGGAGAGCGCGATCCGCACGGCCACCTTCTGCGCCCACGTCGTGAACCGGGCGTCGCCGCGGAACTGGCCGACCCGGTCGCGGACGTGGAGCAGCGCCCGCTGCACGAGGTCCTCGGCGAGCGCGTCGGCCCCGCGGTCTACGCGCGGCGCGAGTGTGACGTGGAGGGCGCGCAGGAGGACCGGGCGGAGGTCGGCGAGGGCGGCCTCGGCCTCGGGGCCGTCCGAGCCGAGCGCGGCCACCCACTCGTCGTTCGTGCGGTCGGGGCGGGGGTCCGGGCGGCGCCGAGGGAGCACGGGCGGGGTGGGAGTGGGCGGGGCGGAAGCTACGCGCCCCGCCCGCGCCTCGATCCGACCGCCCCGCCCGGGCCTCGGCCCGCCGCGGGCGGGGCGGAAACCCCACCCCGCCCCGCCCGTGCGACCGGCCCGTCCGCAGACGCGCGCGGGCGGGGTGGCGACCGACGCCGCCCCCGCCGACCACCAGCCCCCCGCCCCCATCGCCACCCCGCCCCTGCTCCGCACCGTCCGCATGACGTTCCGGCCCGACCGGCTGGGCGACTTTCTCGCCCTCTTCCGCGAGGCCCGCCCGCGGATCGCCGCCGCGCCCGGGTGCCGGCACCTCGAGCTGTGGGAGGACGCCCGCTTCCCCAACGTGCTCACCACGTTCAGCCACTGGGACAGCGCCGACGCCCTCGACGCCTACCGCCGCTCCGACCTGTTCCGCGAGACGTGGGCCGAGACCAAACCCTTGTTCGCCGCCCCGCCCGTGGCGCACAGCCAGTTTAGAATGTGGAATTCGGAAGGTTGAATGCGGAAGGGGCCTGCCCCAAACTCGGGGGCGGGGCGGCGAGGGGCGGGGTTCGAACCCACGGGCCGCCCCCTTTCCGCCTTCCGCATTCACCATTCCGCATTCAGATGACCGTCCCGTCGGGGACGATGGCGTTTTTGGGGAGCACGACGATGCCGTCGCGGATGTACCAGCCGTCGCCGTCGGCGTCGGTCACGCCGTCCTCGTTCGTGATCCGGCAGTCGGCGCCGACCTGGACGTTCTTGTCGATGATCGCGCTCTCGACCACGCTCCCGCGGCCGATGCCCGGGCTCGGCGGCGGGTCCACGCCGGGCCGCCGCGCCGGGTCGCGCCACGGGAGGTAGTCGGCCCCGAGCATGACCACGTGCCGCAGCGCCGCGCCCTCGCCCACGTACGACCGGATCCCGACAACCGAGCCCTCGACCGTCGCCCGCGTCACGACGGACGCCTCGGCGATCATCGAGTCGACGACGCGGGAGTCCTGGATCTTGGCCGGCGGGAGCATCCGCGCGTTCGTGTAGATGGGCGCGTCCTCGTCGTAGAGGTCGAACGACGGCACCTTCGAGGCCAGGTTCAGGTTGGCCTCGTAGAACGAGCGCACGGTCCCGATGTCGGACCAGTAGCCGTCGTGGGGGTAGCTCACCACGCGCCGCGAGCGGATGGCGGCCGGGATGATCTCCTTGCCGAAGTCGGTCTCGCCGGGGTTGGCCAGGAGCACCTCGCGGAGCACGTCGCGCTCGAACATGTAGATCCCCATCGACGCCAGGTACACGCGGCCCTGCTCGCGCATCCGCTCCGAGACCGGGCTGTCCAGGCCGTCGAGCTGGTCGCGCGCCGGCTTCTCGCGGAACTCGGTGATGACCCCGTCGGCGTCCGTCTTGAGGATCCCGAACGCCGGCGCCTCGTCGGCCGTCACCGGGACGGTCGCGACCGTGAGGTCGGCCCACGTCGAGCGGTGGTGGTCCGAGAACGTGTTGAAGTCCATCCGGTAGAGCTGGTCGCCGGAGAGGATGAGCACGCGCCGGTGCGGGTAGGCGTTGATGTGCTGGAGGCACTGGCGGACGGCGTCGGCCGTGCCCTGGTACCACTGCTCGGAGTCCGGCGTCTGCTCGGCGGCCAGGATCGTCACGAACCCGTGGCCGAAGCGGTCGAAGCGGTAGGCCCGCGAGACGTGCCGGTTGAGGCTGGCCGAGTTGTACTGCGTGACGACGAACATCCGCAGCAGCTCGCTGTTGATGCAGTTCGAGATCGGGATGTCGATGATCCGGTACTTCCCGGCGAGCGGGACGGCCGGCTTCGAGCGGTGCTGGGTGAGCGGGAAGAGCCGGGTCCCGGCGCCGCCGCCGAGGATGACCGCGAGCGTGTCGCGCATGGGGAGCAGGTGTGAAGGGCAGCCTAGATACGGAAGCCCGCCGCCTGCGTTCGCCGCCCCGCCCACAAACGAGCCGACATCGTAGGGGCGACCGGCGGTCGCCCGCCCGTGACCGCCCCGCCCACGCGACACGGGCGGGGTGGAGACCACCGCGGCCGCCACCCGCCGCCCCTGACGTGCTGGGCAATCGCCCGCCGCCCCGCCCCGTTCGCGCGGGACCGTCCGCTACCTTCCGGCCGCCCCGCCCCCGCATGTCCACCCCGCTCGCCGACGCGCTCCGCCGCCGGATCCGGCACGCCCGCCGGCGGCTGACGGCGGCGGCCGTGGCCCAGGGCGCGCTGATCACGGGCGGGGTGGTCGCCGCCGTGGCCTTGGTGGCGGTCGCGGCCGAGGCCGGGTTCTGGCTGGGCGTCGAGCTGCGGACGGCCGTGTTCTGGCTGCTCGCCGCGCTCCTCGCCGGGCTGACGGCCGCGCTCGTCGTCGTCCCGCTCCTGCGCGGGGCCGGCGTGCTCCCCGGGCTCGACGAGCGCGCCGTCGTCCGCCGCGCCGGCCGCGACTATGCCGGCGTCGACGACCGGCTCGCCACGTTCCTCGACCTCGCCGACGGCCACGCCTCGGGCGGGGCGGGGCGGCTCCACGAGGCGGCCCTCGACGCGCTCGGCCGCGAGGTCCGCGACGTCCCCTTCGAGCGCGTCCACGCCTTCGGGCCGGCGTGGCGGACCGCCCGCTGGGCCGCGGTCCCGGCGCTCCTGCTCGCCGCCCTCTTTCTCGGCGCGCCGTCGACCGTGGGCGGGGCGGCGGCCCGGCTCCTCGCGCCGGGCGTCTACTTCGCCCCGCCCGCCCCCTTCCGCCTCGACGTGTCGCCGGGCGACGCGGCCGTGTCGCGCGGGGCGAGCCTGCCCGTCGCCGTCCAGGCCGCCGGGCGCGAGCTGCCGCTCACGGCGCGTCTCGAAATTGGCCGCGCCGACGAACGGGCGACCGAGACCGTCCGCCTCCAGGCCGACGACCTCGGCGCGTTCGCCTACACCGTCGAGGACGTCCGAGCTGACATGCGCTACCGCGTGCTGGCCGACGGCGTGCGCTCGCGGTGGTACGCGATCACGGTCGAAAATCGGCCGCTCGTGCGCGGGGTCCAGGTGACGGTCGCCCCGCCCGCGTACAGCGGGCGCCGGGCGCGGCGGCTGCCCGAGGGCGTCGGCGACGTGACCGGGCTCGTGGGCTCGGGCGTCCGCGTCCGCGTGCAGCTGGGCGGGACGCGGCCCGAGGCGGCGTGGCTCCAGGTGGCGTGGGAGGACGGCCGCACGCAGCGGGTCCCGCTCCGCGTTGAGGGCGACCAGGCGTCGGGCGGGTTCGGGCTCCGCGGCGGCGGCACGTACTCGGTCCGCCTGGAGGCCCAAAACGGGCTCCAGAACGCGGACGCGGCGACGTACTCGCTGGGCACGCTGAGCGACGGGCCGCCGCAGATCGCGCTCCTGGAAGGCGCCGAGGACCCGCTCTCCGGCGACGCCCGGCACCTCGTGTTCCGCGTCACCGACGACTTCGGGTTCTCGGGCGGCGCGCTCGTCTACCGCGTGGCGGTGTCCGAGGGCGGGGCGGCCGGCCCGCTCCGGCGGCTCCGCCTCCCGGTCCGCTCGCGGCCGCTCGACCAGGAGGTGGGCCTCGACCTCCGCCTGCCGGGCATCCGCCCCGGGGCCACGGTCGAGCTCTACGGGACGGTCCGCGACAACGACGGGCGGGGCGGGAAAACGGCGCGGACGCCCTCGTTCACGCTCCGCTACCCCACGCTCGCCGACCGCCTCGACGCCTTCGATGCCGACCGCGACTCGGCGGCCCAGGCGCTCGACGAGCTCCAGGAGACGGCCGAGGAGTCCGGCGAGCGGTTCCGCCGGCTCCGCGACGACCTCCGCCAGTCGCTCGACCCGGACTGGGAGGACCGCCGCCAGGTCGAGGAGCTCCTGCGCGAGCAGTCCGAGCTGGGCGAGCAGGCGCAGGACCTCCGCGAGCAGATGCGGCGCCTGTCCGAGCAGATGCAGCGCCAGGACCTCACCGACGAGGCCACGCGGCAGCGGTTCGAGCAGATGCAGCGCGTGATGGACGAGCTCGACACGCCCGAGCTCCGCGACGCCCTCGAACGGCTCCGCGACGCGATGGAGCGGCTCGACCTCCAGGACATGCTCCAGGAGTCCGAGGAGGCCGCCCAGACCGAGGAGGAGTTCCGCCGCCGCCTCGAACGGGCGATGAGCCTCATGAAGCGGCTCGAAGCCGCCGTCGAGATGGAGGAGGCCGCGCGCCGCGCCGAGGACCTCGCCGAGACCGAGGAGCGGCTCGCCCGCGAGACCGAGGCGATGCGCCCCGACCGCCCCGCCCCCGGCGAGAACGAGCCGGAGCGGGGTGGCGAGCCGACGCCGCCCCGCCCGAACACGCCGGCCGAGCGCGAGCGGCTGGCCGAGGAGCAGCGCCGGGCCGCCGAGGACGCCGAGGCCCTGGAGGAGCAGCTAGAGAACGCGCGCGAGGCGGCCGACGACGTGCCCCGCGCGCCGACCGAGGCCCTGGAGCAGATGATGGAGCAGATGCAGCAGGACGGCGGGCTCCCGCAGCAGATGGAGCAGAACGCCCAGCAGCTCCAGCAGAACCAGCTCCAGGACGCCCAGGAGGGGCAGGAGGAGATGTCCAAGCAGCTCCGCCAGATGGCTCAGAAGATGCGCCAGCAGAGCGCCCAGATGCAGGGCCAGCAGGCCCAGGTGGACCAAGCCGCCCTCCGCCGCTCGCTCGAAGACGTCCTCACGCTGTCGCGCGAGCAGGAGCGGCTGGCCGGCGAGACGCAGGCGATCCCGGCGCGCAACCCCGCCCTCGTGCCCGTCGCTCGCCGCCAGGGCGAGCTCCGCGACGGGCTCGCGGCCGTCACCGACACACTCCGCCGCGTGGCCCTCTCAGTCCCCCAGCTCGGCCCCGACATCGACGAGCGGGCCGGCAACGCGCGCCGCGAGATGGCCGGCGCGCTGGAGCAGCTCGCCGAGCGCCAGTCGCGCCAGGGCGCCGCCCACCAGCGGACGGCCATGTCGCACCTGAACGAGCTCGCACTCCTACTCTCGAACCTGCTCGACCAGCTCCAGAATCAGAGCCAGCAGCAGGGCGGGGAGGGCCAGGGGATGCCGCAGAAGATGCAGCAGATCGGCCAGCAGCAGCAGCGGCTCAACCAGCGCATCCAGCAGATGCTGAACGAGTCGGCCGGCGAGCGGCTCTCGCCTGGGGAGGGCCGGCGGATGCGGCAGATGGCGGAGCAGCAGGAAGCCCTCCGGCGCCAGCTCCAGCGCGCCGTCGAGGGGGGCGGGGCGGGGCTGGAGCCCGGCGACCGGAGCGCGCTCAAGCGCGTCGAGGACCAGATGCGCGAGGCGGCCCAGGACCTGCGCCGCGGGCGCGCCGACCGGCGGACGGCCCCGCGCCAGCAGCAGATCCTCGAGAAGCTCCTCGAAGCCGAGGAGTCGGTCAACCAGCGGGGCCGCGAGGAGCAGCGCGAGGCGCAGACGGGGACCGCCCGCCCGGACCCCGACCGCCCCGCCCCGCCCCGGACCGAGCGGCCGGCCGAGCGCGTCCGCCGCGACCTGATCCGGGCGCTCGAGAGCGGGTACGCGTCGGACTACCAGGACCTCATCAAGCGCTACTTCGAGCGCCTCCAGCAGCGGACCGGCGGGTGAGGGTCCGAGGGCGGGGCGGGCGTCGCGCGCCCGTCACCGCCCCGCCCGCCGTCTGCTCGGGCGGGGCGGGGCGGCTTCGGCCACCTCGCAGAAAGGCTCGGGCGGGGTGGCGCCTCTGTACCTCCCCCGCCCCGCCCTACTCCGCCGGCTGGACATCGCCGTAGCTGACGACGCCGTTCCGGCCGTCGACGAGCAGGAGCCGCGTGAGGGCGTCGTCGCCGACCGGCGACACCTCGCGGCCCTGGAACGTGAACGTGCAGATCGTCGACGTGACGGCGTCGTCGCACGGCTGGCCGATGAGGCGGAGGCGGCCGTCGCCGTCGAGCCGGTAGAGCGCGAGCCCGCCGGCCACGCCCGAGACCACGTTGACCTGGTACACGCCGGTCTCGCGGAACGGGAGCGGGTTGGGGTACGGCACCTGGATCGTCTGGACGAGGCCCCCGTAGGCCGGCCCGATCCGCCAGTCGCCCGCGTCCTCGGCGACGACCGCCCCGCTCGCGTCGGTCCGCGTGTAGCCGGAGGGCGGGGAGAACGCCTGGTCCTCGAAAAAGCGCTGCTCCTCGACGGTCGCCCCGTCGCAGGCGGCGAGCAGCGGGAGCAGGGCGAGGGCGGCCAGGAGCGGCGCGAGCGGGGCGGGGCGGCGGGGCATGGGCGGCGGGCGAACCGGAGCGACGGGCGCGCGGTAACGGCCCGCCCCGCCCGTTGGGTCCGCCTGTTCGCGCGCCGTGTGGACCTGAGGGCGGGGCGGCCGCGCTCCGCTCCACCCCGCCCCCGCCCGTGCCCCACCTTGCCGCCCACGACCTGTCCGTCTCGCTGGGCGACCGGTCGGTGCTGCGCGACGTGTCGTTCGCGGTCGCCGAGGGCGAGCGGGTCGGGCTCGTCGGGCCGAACGGGGCGGGCAAGACGACGCTGCTCCGCGCCGCCGCCGGGCTCCTCCCCTACTCGGGAACGCTCGCGCTGCGCGGGCGGGGCGTTCGGGCGTGGCCGGCGCGCGAGCGGGCGCGCGAGGTGGCCCTCGTGCGGCAGCAGGCGGACCTCGCCGTCGACTTTACGGTCGCTGAGGTCGTCGGGCTGGGCCGCGCCCCGCACCTCGGGTGGCTGGCAGCGCTCGGGGGCGATGACCAACGCCGCGTGGCCAAGGCCCTCGCCGCCGTCGACCTGGCGGCGTTCGCGGACCGGCCGGTTCCGGAGCTCTCGGGCGGCGAGCAGCAGCGGGTGTTTCTGGCCCAGGCGCTCGCCCAGGACGCCCGGCTGTTGCTCCTGGACGAGCCCACGGCGCACCTCGACGTCCGCCACCAGCTGGACCTGCTGGCCCGCGTCCGCGCGCTGGGGGCGGCGGGGCGGACGGTCGTGGCGGCGGTCCACGACCTGGAGTTGGCGGCCCGCTTTGCCGACCGGCTCTGGGTGCTCGCGGGCGGCCGGCTCGTCGCCGACGGGCCGCCGGCGGACGTCCTCCGCCCCGCCCTTCTGCGCGACGTGTTCGGGGTCGAGGCCGAGGTCGACACGGACGCGGCCGGCGTCCGCATCCGGTACTTTGGAGCGTTGGGAAGTGGAACGTGAGAGGCGAGGAGCGAGAAACGCACGGGGCGGGGTGGCGCCACTCGCCAGGACGCTGCTCCCTATGAACGTTCACGCCCCGCCCTTCCCCCTTCTCCTTTTCCCCTCTCCCCCTTGAAAGTCTACACCCGCACCGGCGACGACGGCACGACTGCCCTGTTCGGCGGCGGCCGTGTGGCCAAAAGCCACCCCCGGATTTCTGCCTACGGGACGGTCGACGAGGCCAACGCCGCGCTCGGGATGGCCCGCGCCGCGCTCGGCGACCAGAGCGGGGCGGACCGCGCCGACGCGCTCCTCGCGCGGCTCCAGGAGGAGCTGTTCGTGCTCGGCGGCGACCTCGCCTCGCCCGGCGACGTCACGTACCCGGTCCCGCGGATCGAGGCGCCGCACGTGGCCGCGCTCGAGGCCGACATCGATGCGCTGACCGCCGACCTCCCCGCCCTCAAACACTTCGTGTTGCCCGGCGGCACGCCGGCCGCCGCCGCGCTCCACCTCGGGCGGACCGTCGCGCGCCGGGCCGAGCGACTGGTCGTCGAGACGGCGGCGCTGGAGGAGGTGTCGCAGGACGCGCTCCACTACCTCAACCGGCTCTCGGACCTCCTGTTCACGCTCGCGCGGTGGGTCAACCACGCGGCCGGCGTGGCGGAGCCAGTGTGGGCGCCAGTCGAGCGCGGCTCGGGGGGAGAGTAGGGCGGTAGGTCGATGAGTCAGTAAGGCGCTCGATCAGTAAGAGACTGTTTGGTAGAGGTCCGGCCCTCCCCCACCGGGGGAGGGCCGGACCCAAAGGGCGGGGAGGGTGATAGGCGTCGGAGCGGCCGTCGAGGGCGGGGCGGCCGCCCCGGGTCCCCCCTGGCTGCGCCGACCTGACGGTTCCCGGCCTCCCCCCGCTGGGGGGAGGAGACTCGAAGCCGGCTACCCAACAGCCTTTAAGCGTCAGCCCCTCGCGCCACGAGGGCGGGGTGGCGTAACGTTTGCGGGGTCTGCTCCGACACACCACCCCGCCGCCCCACCGGCCCGAGCAACCGCCGCTCCCCGCGCGCGTACCGACGCCATGTCCACCCCGCCCTACTCCCTCCGCGAGGAGGTCGCGAGCGCCGTCACCCACGGGCTCGGCGTACTTCTCAGCGTCGGCGCCGGCGCCGTCCTCATCACGCTGGCCGCCCTGACGGCCGACGTGTGGACGATCGTCGGGGCGTCGGTCTTCGTGGGGACGCTCGTCCTGCTCTACTCGGCGTCGACGCTGTACCACGCGATCCCGTTCGAGCGCGCGCGGGCGCGGCTGCGGACCGCCGACCACTGCGCGATCTACGGGCTCATCGCCGGGACGTACACGCCGTTCCTCATCGGCGGCCTCCGCGGGCCGTGGGGGTGGTCGCTGTTCGCGGTCGTGTGGGCGCTGGCGCTGGCCGGCATCGTGTTCAAGCTGTTCTACACGGGCCGCTTCCAGGTGATCTCCACGTTCCTCTACGTGGCGATGGGCTGGCTCGTCGTCGTCGCCACCGGCCCGCTCCGCGAGGCGCTCCCCGGCTCGACGCTCGCGTGGCTCGTCGCGGGCGGGGTGGCGTACACGGCCGGCGCCGCGGTCTACCTCAACCGGCGCATCCCGTACGGCCACGCCGTGTGGCACCTGTTCGTGCTGGCCGGGAGCGTGTGCCACTTTGCGGCCGTCCTGCTCGAAGTCCTGCGCGTCGCGTAGCCGCCCCGCCCTACGCCGCCCCGCCGGGGCGCCGGTAGACGGCGCGGGCCGCCCCGCCCTCGCGGACGGAGGCCTCGGCGACCAGGAGCCCCGCCCGCTCGGCGGCCCCGTCCAGTTGGTCGGGCTCAACGGCGGCTGCGGCCCACAGCCAGGCGCCGGGGCGGAGCACGCGGGCGGCCTCGGCGACGGCCGCGTCGAGGACCGTCGGGGGCGGGGCGGCAAGCACGACCCAGTCGGCCCACGCGTCGGGGAACCCGAGCGCGCCCAGGTCGGCGCGCGTCACGCGGCGGGCAGCCTCGGCGTCGCCGACGAGCGGGGCGAGGCGGGAGCGGGCGGCCTCGGCGTGGGCGGCGTCGGGGTCCACGGCCCACACCTCGAATCCGAGCCGGGCGAGCGCCTCGGCGGTCTCCCCCGCCCCGCTCCCCAGGTCGACCACGCGGGCCGGGACGGGGACCGCGGCGAGCGTGCGGAGCAGGTGGTCGGACGGCTGGCTCATCACGCCGCGGTCCGCTGGCGGGGCGTGAGGTGGGGGGCCGCGTCCGGCCACTCGCGGGCGGGCACGGCGCGGCCGCACACGGCGCACGTCGAGCGCGACGGGGCGGGCGGGACGGGCGCTCTGGGGCCGTCCGACGCCGGACGGACGTGGCCGGCGACGCTCTCGGCCAGCGCGTCGATAAGGAGGGCGTGGCAGTTGAGCCCGCTCGTCACCTCGAAGTGCGAGACGCCCCGCCCGGCGGCCCGCCCGCGGGCCGTGACGTCGAGGTCGAACGCCGTCTCGACCCGGTCCGAGATGAACGAGACGGGGACGACGAGGACGGCCGAGGACCCGTCGCTGGCCAGGTCGTCGAGGGCGTCGTCGACCGTCGGTCCTACGGGCCGCCCCGCCCCCAGCGGCGTCTCGAAGGCGACGCCGACCGACCGCTCGGGCTCGGCGCGCGCCTCTAGCACGGCCTCGACCGTGGCCTGGACCTGGCAGCAGTACGGGTCGTCGAGCGCCGTCAGGTGCCGCCGCTGCGCCCCGTGCGCAGCGAACAGGATCTGGACCCGGTCGCGGACCTCGCGGGGGAACCGCTGGAGCCCCTCGTCGATCCGCTCGCTGAGGGCGTGGACCAGCTTCGGGTGGCCCGCGTAGTCGCGCACGAGCGTGGTCGGCCAGTGGTCGGCCGCGGGCTCGTCTTCGAGGGCGCTCCAGTAGGCCAGCGACGAGCCCGTCGTGGCCGCCGAAAAGTGGGGCTGGAGCGGGAGGAGGACCACCTTCGTCACGGCGTCCTCGGCCATCTGCGCCCGAGCCGCCTCCATCGAGGGCTCGCCGTGGCGCATGGCCACGTAGACGCGGAAGTCGACGCCGGCCGAGCGGTCGTACCCCTCGCTCAGGACCCGCTGGAGCGCCCGGGCCTGCTCCTCGGCGTGCCGCCGGAGCGGGCTCGCCCCGCCGATCAGCTCGAACGCCTGGGCCAGGCGGCGCCCGCGGCGACGGGCCAGGAGGCGGGCGGCGCGGTGGCGGGCAAACTGGGGGACGCGGAGCTCGACCTCGGCCGGGTCCATGAGCCGGCTGTACAGGAACGGGACCGCCTCCTCGGGGCGCGACGGCCCGCCGAGCCCCATCAGCACGACACCCACGGTACTGCCCGGTTCGACCGCGAGCGCCCCCAGCTCGAACGCCTCCCCCGTGAGGGTCGCTCGGTCCGGTCGGAATCGACGGAGGTACTCGAACGGGGTCATGGGAAGGGGGCCGGGGGGAGCCTGGCGCCCGGGTCTCCCGGGCCGTCCCGAACTTTACGCCCGGGCGCTAGAGCCCTGTATCGCGTCTCGTTGAAGACGGTGAAACGACCAGCGGATTTACATCGGCTCCACACCGCCGCAGCGCGGCGCGAGGGCGCAGCCGCCCCGCCCCGTTTGCCGTGGGCGGGGCGGCCCAGAGGTTTGCGCGCTGGCGCGCCTCCACTCCGTTAGATCCCCGCCGCCACGTCCGCCAGCTGCCGCCGGACGTCGGGGGCCGCGAGCGCCGTCCACGCCTCGCGGACGGCCGCCGGCGCCGGGCCGCGCACGCCGAGGAGCCCGGCCGTCCGGCGGCGGTCGCGCTCGGCCGTCACGCGGGCCTCGACGGCGGCGACCGTGGCGGCGAGGTCGCGGGCCGGCCCGTCTGTCGCCCCGGCCGCGAGGCCGAGCGCGAACCGGAGGGCGCGGAGGGCCGACGCAACGTGCTCGGCCACGTCGAGCGGGTCGCCCGCCCCGCCCGCGTCCTCGAACGCGCGGACGGCCTCGTAGCGGCTCCAAAGAGCCGAGCCCAACACGTGCCGGAGCCGCGACGGCCCCGCCCCGCCCCGCCCCGGCTCGACAAAGTCGACGGGCGGGGCGGGCGCGTCGTCGCCCGACCGGACGCCGGCCGCGTCCTGCGCGTCGAGCCGCGCCACGAGCCGCCCCGCCCGCGCGCTCCACGCCTCCCGCCCCGCAAGGGCGCCGTGGGCCGACGCGAGCGCGCGCCGCCGGGCCGCCTGGAACCGCCCCGCCCGCGGCCCCGCCTCGGCCGCCGCACGGTCGTAGTCAAGGGCGGCGTCGAGGTCGACGACGAGCGGGCGGAGCTCGGCCACGAGCCGGTCGACCGCCGCACCGGGCAGGACGTCCCGGAACGAGAGCAGGGCCAGGCGCACGTCGCGCGCCGCCGACGCCAGCCGTCGCGCGCCGCCGACGGAGCCGTCGAACGCGCGGGCCGCGGCGTCGTAGCGGCCAGCGTGGGCGTCCACGGTCCGCGCCGCGGCCTGGAGAACGGGCGTGTCACCCGCGAACGCCAGCGGCGCCGGCACGCCGGGCCGGTCCCGCATCGGGGGCGAGGCGTCGCCCTCCGCGCCCGACCACACGAGGGCGGGGCGGTCGTCGGCGGCTCGCCCCGCCAGCGGACGCGCCGAGCGGGGCGGCTTCAGCGCGCCCCCGGCCCCGTCGTCCTCGACGAACAGGGGCGTCGTGGGCGGGGCCGACCGGAACAGGTCGAGCAGGTCGTCCATGTCCTCCGCGGCGCCGTCGCCCCCCGCGGCCCCGTCGCCTCCCGCGGGCTGGCTCGCGGGCCACCCCGCCCCGCTCGGTGCCCGCGTCGGGTCTGCATCGTCGGGCAGCCCGGGAGCGGACGGGCGGGGCGGCGTCGGCGTGGGGGCAGGGTTGGTCACGACGGAGAGCGGTGGAGGAGTGGGAACGGCCAGCGGGCTTCCTGCCGCCGACGGGCCGACGACGACGGGCGAGCGCGGGCAGCGGGCGGCCTCGAGCAATCTACACGCCCCCGCCCCGCCCCGAAACGCACGGCCGGGGCGGGTACGGGCTGGGGCGGGGCGGGCACGTTGACCGTTCGGAGACCGCCCCGCCCGTGCCGCAAGAGCGGGCAGCCGGCGGCGTCGCCGCCCCGTCTACTGCCCGTCGCCCGAGGGCGCCGCCAGCCGCTCGGCCTCGGCCACGAGCGCCTCGACGGCGTCGAGGCCCTGGTCCCAGAAGCCCGGGTCGTGGAGGTCGATGCCCAGCCGGCCCACGAGCACGTGCGGCCAGTCCGACCCGCCCGCGGCCAGGAGGTCCCGGTACTTCCGCGCGAAGCCCGGCCCCTCGGCTTGGTAGCGCGCGTAGAGCGCGAGCACCAGGAGCTCGCCGAAGGCGTAGGCGTAGACGTAGCCCGGCGTGTGGACAAAGTGGGGGATGTAGCTCCACCAGTGGCGGTAGCCCTCGGTTAGCGTCACCGCGTTCCCGTACATGGCCTCCTGCGTCGCCATCCAGTGCCCGGCAAAGTCGTCCGGCGTCAGCTCGCCCCGCTCGCGGCGGTGCGTGTGGATGCGGTCCTCGAAGCGGTTCATCGTCACCTGGCGGAAGACGGTCGCCATCGTGTCGTCGATCTTGCCGACGAGGAGGGCGAGGCGGTCGTCCGGGCTCGGGGTCGTCTCGAGCATCCGCTGGAACGTGAGCATCTCGCCGAAGACGCTCGCCGTCTCGGCCGTCGTCAGCGGCGTGTCGGCGTGGAACACGCCCTGGTCACGCGCGAGGTACTGGTGGACCCCGTGCCCCAGCTCGTGGGCCAGCGTCTGGACGTCGCGGAGCGTGCCCGTGTAGTTCATCAGGATGTACGGGTGGGCGCTCGGCACGGCCCCGTGGCTGAACGCCCCGCCCCGCTTACCCGGCGCGGGCGGGGCGTCGATCCAGCGCCCGTCGAAAAAGCGCTCGACCACCCCGCCCATCTCGGCGTCGAAGCCGGCGTAGGCCGCCGTGACCTGCTCACGCGCCTCGTCCCACGTCACGAAGCGGTCGGCCTCGCCGGTCGGCGCGTAGCGGTCGTAGTCGTAGAGCCGGTCGAGCCCGAGGAGCCGGCGCTTGAGCGCGTAGAACCGCTCGACGAGCGCGTAGCGCCCCGTGACGGCCTCGACGAGCGCGTCGACCGAGGCGCCGTCGATCTCGTTGGCCTCGTTCCGGCTCGCGATCCACGACGGGTAGTGGCGGAGCCGGTCGCTCGACGCCGTGTCGGCCAGGACCGTGTTGAACACGTAGGTCAGCGGGCGCTCCAGCGTGACGAGCCCCTCGGTCACGGCTTCGGCCGCGTCGCGGCGGAGGCTCCGGTCGGCGTCGTAGAGCTTGACCGTCGCCTGCTGGAGCGGGAGGCTCTCGCCGCGGACGCGGAACCGGGCGGCCCCGAGCGTCTCGTCGAAAAACCGGTTCCACGCGCTCCACCCGGTCACGGCCTTCTCGGCCAGGATCTTCTCCTCGGGCTCGGAGAGGACGTGCTCGCGGGCTTCGGTCTTGAGCTCCAGGTAGTGCCGGTACGGCGCGAGCTCGGGGTGTTCCAGAAGCGCCCGCGCCCGGTCCGGCTCGACGGCCGCCCACTCGACGTCGAAAAAGACGAGCTCCTGGCCGACGCGTGTGTACGCCTCGCGGACCCGCTGGAGGAGCGCGCCGCGGGCCGGGTCCTCGGTGTCCGTGCTCCACGCGAGGTAGGCGTAGGTGTAGGCCCGCCCCGCCCGGTCGTGGACGTCGGCGAGATCGGCGAGCGCCCCGGCCAGCTCGGCGGCGTCCAGGTCGCCGACACGGCCGCGGAGGCGGCCGGCGAGGTCGACGGCCTCGGTCTCGGCCGTCGCGAGGTCGGCGTCGAGGTCGGCCGCCGAGGCGCAGAGGTCGTCGAGCGTCCAGCGGACGTCTTCGGCGCCGGTCGGGGGCGGGGCGGTCGGGGCGTCGGCGGGCGGGGTCTTGGACATCGGATCGGGTAGGGAAAAACCTTACGAGAGCAGCCCCTGCGGTAGCCCAGGGGCCGCCGTAGCTTCCAGGAGCCGGGGCAGCGCTGTGGTTGCGGCCTCCGGTACGGCCCCCTCCCTCGCGCAGATCCCCGCAGATTCTCATGGCCCAGGTCCAAGAACTCACGTCCACCGCCGACGCCGACGCCATGCTCCAGGCGTCCCACGACGGCCCGGTGTACCTCCTCAAGCACTCGATCGCGTGCCCGATCTCGGCCCGCGGCCAGATGGAGTTCGTCGGGCTCGAAGGCGACGGCGACCCGCCGCTCTACGCCGTCGTGGTGCAGTACGCCCGCGACGTGTCGGACTACCTCGCCGAGCAGCTGGGCGTCCAGCACGAGACGCCGCAGGCCCTCCTGATCAAGGACGGCGAGGCCATCGACGTCAAGAGCCACCACAACATCCGCGTCGCCGCGCTCCGGTCGGCGGCCGAGGCCGCCGCCTAACCCGCCCGCCCCGCCCCAGCGAGTTCCCCGACGCACGCCCCCTCCGTGACCCGCCCTGCCCCGCCCCGCCCGAGGCTGCTCGCCCCGCTCGCCGCGTGCTTCGTGCTCGCGTGTGCCGCGCTCGCGTGGGGGTGCGGGGCGGAGCCCTCGGGCGGGGCGGCCGAGTTCACCAGCGGGGCTGCGCACAGCGGCGCCCGCGACCTCGTGCTCCCGTCGGCGACCGGGCCGGTGCCGCTGGCTGCGTTCGCCGGCCGGCCCGTCGTGGTCCACCTCGCGGCGGCGGGCGACGCGGCGGCGTGGGCGGCGCTGGGCGAGGCGACCGGCGACCTGGAGGCGAGCGGGGCGGCCGTGCTCGCGGTCATCCTCGAGGAGACGCCCGCCGCCGAGCTCGAAGCGCTCGGGTACCAGGGCGCCCCGCTCGCCGTGGTCCTCGACGGCGAGGGCACGGTCCGCGGGCGCGCCGCGCCGACCTCGGGCGACGCCGTGTTCGCGGCCGCCGCGCCGGTTCTGGCCGAGTACGACCTCGCGCAGACCGTGGCGTGGCCCGGCGCCGAGACGGTCGACGCCCTCGTCCGCGCCGGCGGCCTCGTCGTCGACCTGGGGGCGGACGCCGCCCCGCCCGGGGCGCTCCGCGTGGCCCCGGACTCGCTCGCGGCCGAGACCTTGCCCGCCGACCTGGGGACGCCGCTGGCGTTCGTCGGCTCCGACGCGGCGGCGGCCGCCGAGCGGGCGGTCGGCTGGGGCTACGCCTCGGTCTACGTCGCCGACGCGGCCGGCCGGCTCGGGGCCGTCGAGCCGCCCCGCCCCGCCGCACCGCCCTCGCCCCGCCGTCGGGGCGGCGTGCGCGGCTAGCGGGGCGCCGAGAGTTTGCTGAGGGTTGTTCGAGGAACGGCCTCAGGTTGCGATTTCCCACCCCGCCCCCACGGCCCGCGGGCGGGGCGGGCGTCATCTTGTGCGTCTGCTGCCACCACGTCCCCCATGTCTACTGACCACGTCCGCATCCTCGGCATCTACGAGGACGCCCTCGCCACCTCCCACGCCGGCGACCACATCACGACCCTCGTCCTCCGCCTCTCGGGCGACCCGTCGGACGACTGGATCTCGGCGTTCAACCTCGAGTGGAGCCGGACCGACTACCTCCGCAAGCGGAGCGTCCACGTCGGGTCCGTCCGGGTCCACAACGAGACCGAGGTCCGGCAGGGGCTCGTCGTCCACACGTCGCCCGAGGACTACGTCTCGATCCACAAGCCCCACGTCGAGCGGGCCGTCGAGCGGGCCAACGCGCAGGCCGCCTGGCGTGACCGCCAGCAGGACGCGACGGTCGCCCGCGCCAACCGGACCATCCGCGCCATCAACGCCGACTACTACGCGGCCGGGCGGGGCGGCGACGAGCGGGCGGCCGTGGAGGACCGGGCGGCCGCCCCGCCCGAGCGGCGAGAGACGGAGGCCACAGACCGCGCGGCGACGTAGGGCGGGGTGGGGGCGGCGGGACTCGAACCCGCAAGCCGTGAGGCGACGAGGCTTAAGCTCGTTGTGTCTGCCAGTTCCACCACGCCCCCGCTCGATGGCCACGAAAAGATACACCGACGCCGAGTTCGTGGCCGCCGTTCGCGCCTCCAAGAGCATCGCCGGCGTCCTCCGCCGGCTCGGGCTTCGCCCGGCCGGTGGGAACTACGCGAACGCCAAGCGGACCCTCCAGCGACTCGGGCTGGACGCTTCCCACTTTACGGGTCGAGCATGGAGCCGAGGCGAACGACAGAAGGACTGGTCGGACTACACAAGGGCTACCCATGCGAAGCCCCACCTGATCAAAGAACGAGGGGCCGCGTGCGAGCGGTGCGGGGGCCAAAGGTGGCAGGAGGAGCCCACCCCGCTAGAAGTCCACCACCGTGACGGGGACCGGACGAACAACGTCCTCGCGAACCTCGCGCTGCTGTGCCCCAACTGCCACGCCCTGACCGACACGTGGCGGAACCGCTCTCGGAGTTAAGCCCCCGGGCCGCCCCGCCCGCGGTCGTAAGCTACGGCCCCACCCCGCCCGCCCATGCCGCAGAACCCGCCCGCGGGTCCCGACCGCCTCCGCGGACACGCCCAGGCCGTCGCCGCGCGTGCCCACGTCCCCTACTCCCGCGCGCCCGTCGGCGCGGCCGTCCTGTTCGAGAGCGGAGGCTGGCTCGCCGCGCCGCGCCTCGAGAACGCCTCGTTCCCGCTCACGATCTCGGCGCTCCAGGGCGCCCTCGCGCTCGCGGCCACGGCGGGCGCCGCGCCCGTCGCCGCCGCGCTCAGCCGGCCGCTCACGCGCGGCGAGCGGGCGCTGCTGGAGGACTGGACCGACGGGCCGTGGCGGCTCGCGGCCCCCGACCTCGCCGTCCGCGAGGGCGGGGCGGCGCCCGTGGTCGGCGCGGCGGTCCGCCTCACGCTCCGCCTCCCGCCCCCGCCCGATGTCGCGGGCGGGGCGGCGCTCGCGCTCGCGGCCGCCGACCGGGCGCACGTCCCGGCCTCCGACTTCGCCGTCGGCGCCGCGGTCGAGGACGGCGAGGGCCAGCTCGTGGTCGGCGCCAACGTCGAGCTCGACGGCGACTGGTCGCGCGGGCTCTGCGCCGAGCGGACGGCGCTCGTGGCCGCGCGGGCGGCCGGGCTCGGGCCAGTCCGCCGGCTCTACGTCGCGTGCGTGCGGGCGCCCGGCGGCACGCCCTGCGGCGGGTGCCGCCAGGTGATCGCCGAGCTGGCCCCGGACGCCGAGGTCGTCGTCTGGCGCGGGACCGACCCGCCCGAGGTGACGACGCCGGCGGCCCTCCTGCCGGCCGCCTTCGGCGGCGAGCGGCTGTCCGTCGGCCAGTGAGCCGGTGGATCAGTGGATCAGTGGATCAGTGGATCAGTGGATCAGTGGATCAGTGGATCAGTGGATCAGTGGATCAGTGGATCAAGGTGCCCGCCCCGCCCGTGTGCAATCCGACTTGACGAAGCGCGTTGGCGTCCGCTCTGAACGGCCCGAAGCCGCCCCGCCCGCTCCAGGTAAGACGCCGCAGGGGCGGGGCGGTCCCAGTGCGCTCCGCTGGCGTAGATCGACCGACTCGCTGACCGACTGACCCGACGACGTACCGACGCGCCGCCGCCCTGGACCTCGCCCTCGCCTACTCGCCCGTCCTCCTCGCCGCGTGCACGCTCGGCGCGGGCGCCCTCGCGTGGTGGAGCTACGGGCGGAGCACGCCGCCCGCGACCGGGTGGCGGCGCGTCGTGCTCCCGGTGCTCCGGTTCACGGCCCTCTTCCTCGTCCTGCTCCTCCTGTTCGACCCCGTGTGGCGCCGCGTCACGCGGACGGGTGAGGCGCCGCTCCTGGCCGTCCTCGTCGACGACAGCGAGAGCCTCACGCTCGGAGCCGGACCGCCCGCCGACGCCGTCCGCGCGGCGCTCGACGGGCTCCCGGCCGACGCGGCGCTCCGGTTCTACCGCTTCGGCGCCGAGGCCGCGCCGGCGGGGCGGGCGCTGCCGGGCGACAGCCTCCGCTTCGCGGGCGAGCGGACCGACATCGCGGCGGCGCTCGGGCGCGTCGAAGCCGACTTTGCCGGGCGCAACCTGCGCGGCGTGGTCCTGGTGTCGGACGGGCGCGTGACCGACGGGCGGAACCCGGCCTACCTCGCCGAGCGGTTCCCGGTCCCGATCTGGACGGCCGTGGCCGGCGACAGCGTCTCGGGCCGCGACGTCCGCCTGGCGCGGGCGGTGACGAATGACGTGGCCTACGCGCGGTCGCCGCTGCCCGTCCAGGTCGGCGTCCGGGCGAGCGGGTACGCGGGGCAGACGGCGCCGGTGACGATCTCCGAGAACGGGCGCGTCCTAACGCGCGGGGCGGTCGAGTTGCCGGCGGGCGGGGCGGAAGCCGTTGTGGACCTGACCGTGACGCCGGCCGCGCCGGGCGTCCGCCGGTACACGGTGGCGGTGGGGCCGCTGGCCGGCGAGGCCACGACGCGCAACAACACGGCCGTCGTCGAGGTCCGCGTGCTGGACGACCGGCGCCGCGTGCTCGTCGTGGCCGGCGCGCCGGACCCCGACCTCGCCGCGCTCCGCGCCGCGCTCGAGGCCGACCGCTCGCTCGACGTGACGGTCCGCACGCAGCGGGCGCCGGGCCTGTTCTACGAGGGCGCCCTCCCCGCCCGGCTGGGCGCGTTCGACCTCCTCGTCCTGGCCGGCTACCCCGGCCCCGCCGCCGACGGGCAGACGGCCGAGCGGCTGGCGGCGAGCGGGCTGCCGGTCCTGTTCGTGCTCACGCGGCAGACGGACCTCTCGCTCCTCGCGCGGGCGTTCGGCGACGTGCTCCCGGCCGCGCCGGCGGCCGTCCGCGCCGGGTTCGCCGAAGCCGGTCTCGCGCCGACGCCGGCCGGCGAGGCCCACCCGGTCTTCGAGGGCCTGGGCGTCGACGCGTCGCGCCTCTCCGCGCTCCCGCCGGTCGCGGTCACCACGTCGCGGTGGACGCTCGCGCCGGGCGCGCGGTCGCTGGCCGGCGTCCGCCGGGGCGGGGCGGCGCTCGACGTCCCGCTCGTCGCCGTGCGCGCGGGCGCCCGGCGGTCGGCGGCCGTGCTCGGCGCCGGCACGTGGCGCTGGCGGACGCTCCCGGACGACCTGGGCGACCTCCGCGGCGCCTACGACCGGCTCCTCGACAACCTCGTCCGCTGGACGACCGCGCCCCAGGACCGCCGGCGCGTCCGGGTCCGCCCCGACCGCGCGCTCTTCGGCGAGCGCGACCGCGTGACGCTCACGGGCCAGGCGTACGGCGAGAGCCTGGAACCGATCAGCGACGCCCGCCTCACGGTCGCCGTCCGCGCGCCGTCCGGCGACGTCCAGCGCGAGGCGATGCGGCCGGTGGGGAACGGGCGCTACGTCGTAGACCTGGGCGTCCGCCCCGCCGGCACCTACACGTTCACGGCCGAGGCCGAGCGGGGCGGTGTAGAGCTAGGAACCGACCGCGGCTCGTTCGGCGTGGGCGCGCTCGCGGCCGAGTTCCGCGAGCCCGGCGCCGACCCCGCCTTGCTCCGCCAGGTGGCCGCGCGCTCGGGCGGGGCGGTCGTCGGGCTGGACACGCTGGGCTCGTTCGTGGCCGGCCTCCGCGAGCGGGGCGCGCTCGCCGACCGCCCGCTCGTGCGCGAGGACGAGACGCCGCTCGTCGGGCTCCCGTGGCTGCTGGCCCTGGCCGTCGCGCTGCTGACGGCGGAGTGGGTGATCCGCAAGCGGGCGGGGATGGTGTAGCAGCGAGCAGCGAGCAGCGAGCAGAAGCTGAACCACCCCGCCCAGGCATGGGCGGGGCGACCGACGTAGCGGCGTTGCATGCAACGCCGTCGGGCCACGGCGCACGGGCGGGGCGGTCCGCAGGCGGGGCCGCGGGCCGGCGATCACCGCCCCGCCCCCAGGGAACGGGCCGAGCTGGATTCGGAGCGACGCCACGCGTGGTGTCCGCATCGGGGGGCCGCCCCGCCCACGCCGCGGGCGGGGTGAGTGCCAGGGCGGCCGAGGCGAGGCCGGCGCCGTGGGGCGAACGCCGCGGCGGTATCCTCCGGGACGCGCTCGGCTCCCCCCGCCCCGCCCGAGGTGGACGCGCCGGCCGCCTCCCCCGCCCCGCCCGCATGCTGCCGGACACCCTCGACGAGACCGCCCGCCCGCCCGCCCAGGGCGACCCCGTCGAGAGCGGGGCGGCCGACGTCCCCGCCGCCCCGAGCGTGTCGCTCCGGCCGTTCGCGTGGTCGGTGGCACTGAGCGCCGTCGTGTTTGGCGTGATCGGCTACGCCACGTTCGACCCGGTCGCGTTCCGGCCGTTCCTCCGCGACGCCCGCCCCTGGCTCCTGGTCGCCGCGGTCGGCACCGTCGTGCTCCGCGTCGTGTTCGGGGCGTGGCGGCTCCGCGTGGTGTCGGACGGGCAGATCGGCCTCCGCCGGGGCGTCCGCGACCAGATCGTTTGGGACTTTTTCGCCTACGTCACGCCGTCGGCCGTGGGCGGCGGGCCGTTTCTGGCCGTGTTCATGGCGCGCGACCGGCAGCTCCCGCTGGGCGAGGCCACGTCGGTCGTCCTGTTCGCGATGCTGGTCGACCAGGTGTGGTTCGCGCTCACCATCCCCGTGCTCCTCGTCGCCGCCGTCTGGCTCGACGTGTTCCCGCAGGCTCTGGGCACGGCGGGCACGGCCGCCCTGCTCGCGTTCTTCGTCGGCTACCTCGCGTGGGTGGCCGTGCTGGCCTACGGGACGCTCGTCCGGCCGGACCGGATGGCGGGGTGGGTCGAGCGCCTGTTCCGGCTCCGCTGGCTCCGCCGGTTTGCGAAGCGCGCGCGCGGAGCGATGGCCGACATGCAGGCCCGGTCGCGGTCGCTCCGCTCGCGGTCCGGTGGGTTCTACGCGAAGGCGTTCGCCGTATCGCTCGTGCCCTGGATCTGCCGGTACGCGCTCGCCGTGTGCGTCATCGCAAGCGTGTACCCGGGCGTCGATCAAGCGCTCGTGTTCGCACGCTCAGCGGCGCTCCAACTGGGCGCACTCGTCGTGCCCACGCCGGGCGGGGCGGGCGGCGTCGAGGGCCTGTACGTCCTGTTCCTGGGGCCGCCGCTCGTGCCCGCCGCGCTCGTCGCGCCGACGCTGCTCGTGTGGCGGCTCCTGAGCTTCTACGTGTTTATTGGAGCCGGCCTCGTCCTCGTCGCCCGCCACCTGGCACGGGTCGCCCCCTCCCCACCCCGCCCCGCTGGCGCCCGTACATGACCGAGGAGACCGTCGCCGTCAAGCGGACGGGCGAGATCGAGGAGCCGACGAACCGGCTCTTTGTCCACCCGCTGAGCCGGGCGCTCGTGGCGCCGCTCGCGCGGTGGGGCGTCTCGCCGAACGCGGTCTCGCTGGCCGGGCTCGCGTTCGGGGCCGGGGCCGCCGTCGCCTACGCCCGCTACACCGAGTGGCCGTTTGTCGTGCTGGGCTTCGCGCTCATGGTCGTGTGGCACGTGCTCGACGGCGCCGACGGCCAACTCGCGCGGCTAACAGGAAAGACATCGGAGATCGGGAAGGTGCTCGACGGCCTGTGCGACCACGGCACGTTCGTGCTCGTGTACGCGAGCCTCGCCGCCGCCGCGTCGGCAACGCAGGGGTCGTGGGTGTGGCTGTGGGCCGCGGCCGCTGGCGCGAGCCACGCCGTGCAGGCGAACGCCTACGAAGGCCAACGCTACGCCTACGACTTCTGGGTCCAAGGCAAGCAGTCGGCCCGCGTCCCGACGCCCGACGAGTACCGGGAGGAGACGCGTGGGGCCACGGGCGTGGCGTGGGCGCTCGGGCGGCTCCAGCTCCTCTACCTCCAGATCCAGTATCGGGGTGCGGCTGCGGCCGCCCCGCTCCGGCGGCGGCTCGCGGCGGCGGCAGCCGCACCGGGCGGGGCGGCGCGCGTGGCCGAGGCGTACCGGGCCACGCACCTCGCGGGCCTCCGGCGGTGGAACCTGCTGAGCTCGAACTACCGGACGGGCGCGATCGCCGTGGCCTGCCTGCTCGGCAGCCCGGTCTACTTTTTTGCCTTCGAGGCCGTCGTCCTGAACGGCGTGTTTCTGGCCCTCCTGCAGATGCAGCGGCGGAACGACCGGGCGCTGCTCGCGCGGCTCGGCGCGGGCGGGGCGGCGTAGAGCGGGGCGGCTTGTGCGGGGCAGCCCGCGCGCTACTCCCGGAACGCTGACCGCACCCGCCCCGCCCACCGGAACCCGAGTACTCGGTACGCCCAGACGTAGGGCCGCGCGTTGGACGCCGAGACCGGCGGCACGTAGTGGGCGGGGAGGCTGCGGTCGTAGAACATCTTCACGGCCTCCGCGCCGCACGGGTACAGCCCCCAAATTGCCTTCAAAGCCTTGCGGCGTCGAGGTCCGCCCCGCCCGCGAGGGCGCGCACCTCCGCGAAGGCGAGGGCGCCCACGCGCGCGGGCGGTTCCGTCCGTCGACCCGCCGTCGACGCACGACGATCACGACGATGTCGGGCGGGGCGGTCTGCGCCGGCGCGGGGACAGCGGGGGCAGAGGCCTCCGCGTTGTGCCAAGGGATTACGACGGAGACCGTAGAGACGGATGGCGGCACGCGTGCAGGGAGACCCTGAAAGAGGTCCTTCGCTGAAGAGCCGGGCGAACGGGTACGCTGTCGTCCCGTACGGGTCTCCAGAAGCGACCGCCCGTACCAGCCCCTCGTCCCTGTGCTCCCTCCTCCTGCCCGCTTGTACGCGGGGCAGTTCGTCCTGGGCACCGCCCTCTCCCGCGTCCCCGAGGGGTGGGCCGAGCACACCGTCGGGCGCTGGACGCTGGCGACCGACCTCCCGGTGTGCTTCGTCCTCGACCCCGACGGCCGGACGGTCGGCGCCCTCATCGGGTTCGCGGTCACGCCAGACGGGGCCGTCCGCGACACGCCGCTCACGCTCCCTGAGCCGCCCCGCCCGGACACCGCGACGGCCGTCGAGGACGCCGTCTACGCCCACGGCGGCCGCTTCGCCTGCGTGCTCGCCGCCGACGACGGGTTCGAGCGGCTCTACCTCGACCCGGGCGGGACGCTCGCGGCCGTTTATGGGTGGGGCGGGGCGGCCTCGACGGGGACGCTCCTGGCGTGGGCGCACGGGCGGGAGTTCCGCCGCCCCGCCCCGCCCACCCCCAGCAGCGGGTTCTTCTACGCCGGGCGGACGAGCGACCCCGAGGTCCAGCGTCTCGTCCCCAACCACTACGCCGACCTCGCGACGGGCGGGGCGGTCCGCCACCACTGGCAGGAAGCGCCAGTCCCCGTCTCCAGCGACGAGACCGCCGGGCTCGTCCACGAGATCGCCGCCGGCGTTCGGCGGAACGTCGAGGCGGCGGCGTCGATCGGGCCGATCCGCATTGGGATCACGGCGGGGCGGGACTCGCGCATGATCCTGGCGTCCGCACGAGGCGTCGCCGACCGGACCTCGCTCTACACCTTCGACCACCCGGCTCAGCCCGTCGACACCGCCGCGGGCCGAGCCATCGCGCGCCGGCTCCGGCTCCCCCACCACGTCATTCCTCTCAAACCGATCGGGAGCACGCGCGAGGTCTACCTCGAACGGACGGGGTACGCCGGCAGCGCGGGCAAGGCAAAGGACTTCTACGAGGGCGTCCGCTGTCACCTCCCACCGGGCGGCACCCTCCTGGCCGGGTTCGGCGGCGAGCTCGGACGGGCGAGCCGGATGCAGCGGACCCTGACGCCGGAGACCCCAATCGACGCCGCGATGGTCCTCGACCGCTACGACGACGCCCCCCTCGCCGAGCGGGTCGAGGCGCTCGAGGCGTGGTTCGAGGGGGTCTCGTGGACGGACCCGTTCTCGTTTCTGGGCCAGGTCTACTGGGAGAACCGGATGGGGTGCTGGGCCAGCCCCCACCTCTACGGCGTCTCGCCGACCACCACCCCGCTTGTCCCGTTCATCGACCGCCGGGTCGTCGACGCGATGGCCCGGCTGCCGGTCGCGTACCGGCTCGCGAACCGCCTCGCCGACGACGTAGCCCGGGCGGGGTGGCCGGAGCTCGCGGAGATCCCGTACCAGTCTCGGCCGGGGTGGACGGGACTCGCGTACCGGGCCGCCCACGCGGTCCGGTGGCGCGTCCGACGAGCGGCGCGCTACGCTGTCGGCGCCCGCTCGCGCGCTGCGCCTCCACACTCTGACGAGAGCGCGCCGACCGATTCGCGGGCCTAGACCACCAGCGGGCTGGGCTCCGCCCGTCAGCGGGCGGGCGGCTCCGCGGAGTGCAATCCGATGGCACGGGGGAGAAGCCGGGCCATCCGGCGGGACGCGAGAAGGCGCGGGTCGAGTGCCGCCGCCGAGCAGAGGAGCGCCCGCAGAGCTCTGGGGTCTCGCAGGCCGTGCCTTCCCCCCTGCGCGAGCAGCGACGCCGCGGCCTCCCGACGCAGGGACTGGGCGGCCGCGGGCGGCTCGGTCTGGCGCACTCGCTGGAGCACTTCCCGGAGCAGGGGGAGCCCGACGCGAACGCCTGCAGGGTTGAGCGCGTGGTGCCCCCGGTACAGCGTGACCACGGCCGCGACCTCCTCGTCGGTGAGCGTGCGCTCCAGCCGGTCCTCTAGGAGGGGCTGCGACACGCGTAGGCTGAGCCGCAGCCCAGCCTTTCCCCGCGTCCTCACGACCGACGTCCCGTGCGTGCGGTAGTGGACGAGAGTGTCGGGGAGATTCGCAAACCGAGTCCGGTCGTGGAGCCGAGCCCACAGGTCGGTGTCCTGGGCCGTCCAGTAGCTCTCGTCGTACCCGCCGACGCCTCGGACGACGTCGGCCCGGAACACGACGCTCGGGTGGAGGAGGCTTCCGGAGAAGAGCTGCCGGGCACGAATCGTCTCGTGGTCCTCCGCGTAGCCCTTGCTGTAAAGGTACTCGCCGCCGGGACCTATCCTGTGGAACCCGCTGCCGAGGACGCCGACCTCGGGGTGGCGTTCAAGGAAGGCGACCTGCTTTTCGAGGCGGTCCGGCATGTTCACGTCGTCGGCGTCGGCGCGGGCGACGAGCGGGGCGCGGCACGCGGCGAGCCCCCGGTTCAGCGAGGCCGCGAGCTTCCGGTTCTCCTCGTTCCGGAGCACGACGAGGCGGCCGTCCCGCGCGGCGTAGTCCGCGAGGATCGCGGCCGTCCCGTCCGTGCTCGCGTCGTCCACGACGACGATCTCGATGTCGGAGAGCGTCTGCGCGAGCACGCTGTCGAGCGCCTCAGCGAGGTACTGCTCGCCGTTGTAGACGGCCATCAGCACGCTCACGCGGGGGACGGCCTGTTCCTCTAGGGAGCGCTCCATCAGGGGCGGGGTGGTGCCTCCGACCGCGCGGCCGCCCCGCCCACAGCCGTGCGGTCGGGATGGCCGCTCAAGGCGACGGAGATGGGGGGAGTAAACATGAAAGCCGAGACGGCGACGCTACACGCAGGGGCGGGGCGGTCGGGCGCGAGCCGCGTACAAAGACGGGCCGCCCCGCCCGAGCGGAGCCTAGATCACGATCAAGAGGTCTTCTACTTTATCAGCGTTCCAACTGAGCGGGGCGGGGTGGGAGGAGTCTCCTTCCTAAACACCACGAAGCGACGGCGCAGCCAGGGGTGGCGGACCGGGCGGGGCGGGGCGCACGAGACCTCTTGCCGCTGCACTAGCGAGTCAGGAGGTACATCTGCCGCCCCCCGTCGTCGAGCGACGTCACGACCACCTTCTCGCCGTCGGGGCTCGGGTTCGGGTGGAGGTCGCACCGGAACGCGCCGCTCGTGGGCCGGTGGTTCTGGAACCGCGCCACCTGCTCCTGCTCTCCGCTGCTCGCGTCGTACGCGAACACGTCGACCTCCTCCCGGTAGGGCGTGTCGAACACGAACCGATCCGTCGTCTCCGGGAAGTGGCGCATGTGGACGTTGTAGTCGACGAGGCCCGGCGCCATCCGCTCGACCCGCTGGCCGCCGGAGGGGGCGTCGCGGTAGAGGGCGAGCTCTCGGTCCGCCTCGTTCCAGAGGTAGAGCCGCTCGTCGTCGAGCCAGATCACGTGCGATGTCGCCCACGAGAGCAGGCGGAGGTCGCTCCCGTCGACGCCGCACGTGAGGCTCATGCCCATCCGCCCGTTCCACTTCCACCGGCTAAAGTCGCGCGGGCGGAACCGGAACTTGACCGTGAACCGCTGCCCGTCCGGCGACATCTTCACGTGGTTGAACCAGTAGACGTAGCGCCGGATAAAGTGCTTGAGGCGCTCTTTCGGCGACAGCAGCGGCGCGACGAGCCGGGCCGCGTCGCGGAGCGAGAGGACGAGCCGCGAGTCGCCCGTCTCCAGGTCCATGCGCCACACGCCGTCGTCGGCCGGGCGCCGCTGGTCCAGGCGGGCGCCCGCCCCGCCCGGGTAGCCGTAGCCGGGGCGGACGTGGTCGAGCCGGGCCATGTTGAGCGAGAGCGCGAACTGTCCCGTAGGGTCGACGGCGTAGACCGGGCGCGGGAGCGTCCTGTCCTGCCCGGTGTCCAAGTCGAGCGTGCGCGCGACGAAGCCGTCGCCCTCGCGGTCGTTCCAGACGAGCGTGCGGCTGCCCGGAACCCACTGCGTCATGGCCCCCTGCTGCCAACTCCACGCGCGGCTCTCGCCGACCGGCGTCCACGCGCGGTCGCCCTCGGTGTCGACGTATCCGATCTCGATGGCATCGTTGGGCGTCGGCTGCCGCCCGGCGAAGCCGACCTGATGGCCCGCCACGAGCCGGCTGTCGGCGTCGAAGACGGGGATGTCGTAGTAGGCGTGCGCGTGGAACCGCCCCGCCCGGGTCCCCTCCGTCAGCTGCGTGCCGGCCCATCCGTTGAACGTTTCCATCATGGTGCGACTCGGTTGCTCATGGAGTGGGGTCCCCCTCGCCGGAGGCGAGGAGGTCTGGCGGGGGCGGGGCGGTCGGTGCGGATCGGATGCCCGGCGGCGATGCTAGGCCACCCTCCGCTTGACGGCGCCGGCCGCCCGGCGCGCGAAGGCGGCGCCGCGGTCGGCGGCGACGGCGGCTCGGAGCGCGTTCGTGCGCACGCGCCACGGGACACGGTCGGCGAGCGTGGGGTGGCGGACCGGAACGTCGCCCAGCCCGATCCGCCCGCCCCAGCGGTCGAGGCGGTCCAGGAGGAGCCGTCCGTAGGCGCTCCCCGCCGAGCTCGCGCCGGGCGTGTCGAGCCGGCGCTGGTGGCGCTCGGCGAGCGCCTCGGTCCACTTAAAGTGGTGGACGCGGAACGGGATGGCGAACCGGACGGCCGAGTTCGTGATCCCCGGCATCCGGCCGAGCGACGTCCCCAGGAGGAACGAGACGGGGACGGCGCCTTCCCCCTTGAGCGGCGCGTGGCCGCCGCGGCTGGGGAGCACGTCGCCCCGGCAGAGCATGACGTTGACGGTCCCGAACTTGTAGTTGTCGCCGTCCCCCTCGTGCTGCCGGATGGTGCAGATCACGTCGGCCTCGGCGGGGAACTGGTCCCACAGCGACGGCGCCGGCTCGATCTCGGCGAGCGCCCCGCCCGGAGCGAGCCGGTCGATAAACACGCCCTGGACGCAGTTCGCGCCCCGCCGCTCGCAGTAGTCGAGCACCTCGCCGAGCGGGGCGGGAAACTCGCAGAACTCGTCGACGTCGGCGCTCACGACCCAGTCCTCGGGCGACGCCACGCGCCGCTGGACCTCGCGCCGCTTGTCCCACATCGCGTCGCTCGTGTACGGCTCGATCCAGTCCTCGCCGCCGTCGACGCCGTGCTCGGCGAGGATCACCCGGGCCTCGGCCAAGCCGGGCGCGTCGGCCGTCAGCGCGTTGAGGACGAGGTGCATCCGCTCCGGCGCGACGCCGAGGTCGAGGTAGTGGCGGAGAAAGTGCGGGAGGAGCGGGAGGTCGCTCTCCACCCCGACGCACGAGATCAGCAGGGTTCGGGAGGCGGCGTCGGAGTGGGTCACGGAGTCGGGCGGGCGCCGCAGGTCGCGCGGCGCCTGCGGGGTAAGGAGTTGTCCTACACGCCCTGGCCCCACCCGATCCGCATGCGTCCCGCGCCGCCGATTCTTAACACGGGCTCACCCGGCCGCTGCCGCCGCCCCGCCCCCGTTGGAGGCCGTCTCTCCCGCCCGGTCGATGACCGTGGGCGGGGCGGTCAGCCCCCACCCCGCCAACACGTCGGCCACCCCGCCCGGCGTGTAGCCCTTCTTAAAGCTCATCTTTACCATTGGTAGGCGCGCCGCCTCGGCCGGCGTGGGAAGGTCGGACGCGTCGAGGTGGCCGTCGAGGGCGCGCTGGAGTACGTGGGGGCCGCGCGCGCTCAGGCGCGGCACGCCGGCCCAGGCGGCGGCGGCGCGGGGGTCTTCGCGGAGCAGCCACTCGAACGTGTAGTGCATCCAGAGGTAGGCGGCCGGCTTGAGCGGGGCGGTGATGTAGGGCTCGCACCAGCGGCGCCACGCCTCGAACACCGGGTCCGCCGGCTGCGACGCCAGAAACCAGCTCGCGAGGTGGCGGGCCGGCTGCGGCCGTGCGAACGCGAACCGCCCGCTCGCCGCGGCCCGGTCGACCCAGTCGTCGAGCGGCCGCAGGCAGATGGCCGTCGCGTCGGCCCACGCCCCACCGTAGCGGCTCAGCAGGCGCAGCCGGACGACCTCGGACTTGGCCGTGCGCGTCACGTGCCGGGGCAATCGGGGCATCTCGATCCAGTCCCCCACGGTGTCCGCGTCGAGCACGGTCACGTCCCAGCCGGGGTTCACCTCGCGCCAGCTGTCGAGGGCCGCGCGGACGAGGGGCGGGGCGGCGGCCTCGCCCTGGTCCCACATCGTCCACAGGCGGCGGGGCACGACCGGCCCAGGGTCGGGGCGGGCGACGAGCGCGTCCCAGTCGGCGACGAAGGTGTCGAGGCCGAGCCGCGCGCGGACGGCCTTGTCCCGCTCCATCTGCCGGGGCACGAAGCGGCGGTGGCGGACCCGGTTCCACAGGGACCGGCGGGGACCGAGCGGCGTCTCAGCGGCCATCGGGCGGGGCGGTCGTGGGCGGGGCGGCGGCCGCCGAGGCACCGGGCGGGGCGGGCGGGGACGGGTCGTCCGACGCGTCGTAGTCCACCAGGAACGAGAAGCGGCGCGTGAGGGCGCGGACGCGCTCCAGCTGGGCGTCGGTCCACGTCACGGAGCGCCGGCTCTTGTTGGGGCTGTCGTGGACGATGGAGGCGGCGGCGGCGAGGTACTCGGGCTCAGGGTCGAGGTCGAGGAACTGGCACAGCCGGCGGATTTCGACCTCGGGCTCCCGCGTAAACTGCTCGTACACGACGTGCAGCCAGTCGTCCGGGGAGATCGCGGCCTCCATCTGCGCGACGCCCCCGCACAGCTCCTCGTAGTCGTCGATCATGGCGTCAAGGGCAGACGCCGCGATGTCGCCGCGGGCCTGCGCCGCCTTGAGCTCCGCTTTGAAGGCGGCGGAGCTTTCAGAGGCGATCCGCAGCCGGTCGTAGGTCCGCCCCTTGCGGAGCGACATGGTCGCGATGTTGTCGAGCGGGTGGCGCGTCACGAGCACCCACCGGCAGCGCGCGCGGAGGCGCCGCCGGACGGCGTCGAGCAGGTCGGGCTCCTGTTGGACCCACCGGACGGCCCAGTCTCCCTTTTTGTCGCCGACGACCGTGGGCCGCCCCGCCCCGCCCCCGTCCTGGCCGGGGACGACGTAGGAGAAGCCGTTCCAGTAGCGGCCGTTCCGGCTGAACGCGGCCGAGTTCTCCAGGACGAGCGCGTAGAGCATCCGCTCGGAGAGCCCCGCCCGGAGCAGGCCCATCGCGTCCAACTCGTGCGAGACGACGGCCCGCGGGTGCGCGTCGAGGACGGACCCGATGAGCGAGTGCCCCGAGCGCGGGAAGCCGACGAACTGCACGAACTCCTGCACGTCGGCGAGGGCTCGGCGCTCGCGGACCGCCCCGACGGCGCCCTGGAAGGCCAGCCGCCGCATCGGCACGTCGTGGTGGATCCTGGACTGGTCGCCCTGAAAGAGGGGGACGCTGTGGGTCTGGGTGAGGAGGCGTTTCAGCACGGGGCAGAAGTTCAGCGGGCGGGGCGGACCAGACCCGAACGGCGGGAGCGCGTTCCGGGGTCAATTTCGTCGCCCGCGTGAGGGCGGGGCGGTCGGGACTTCGGAGGCGGCCGAGCGTTCGCCCGCGCGACGGCGCCCGCCCCGCCGTCGACGCGGCAACCTCGAGAGAGCGGGCTGTCTCGAAGCTAACGCGCGCCGGGCGGAGGCTGGTCCACCGTCCGCGACGGGCGGGGCGGTGGCACACCCGCGCAACCCGCCTGGACGCCCGACGTTGACGCGCCTCACCCCGCCTGCGCCTTGACCGCTCGCCCTGCCCCGCCCACCGCCACCGGCGGCGCCCCCCGCCCCGCCCCGCCCGACCCGGTCCAGGCGCGGATCGACGCGGGCGGGGCGGTCGTGCTGTTCGACGGCGTGTGCTCGCTGTGTAACGGGGCCGTCGACTTCATCATCCGCCACGACCCAGCGGGCCGCTTCGCGTTCGCCTCGCTCCAGTCCGACGAGGCGCGGGCGTACCTGGAGACGCACGGACGCGACGCCGACGCCCTGCTCGACACCGTCGTCCTGGCCGACCGCGACGGGATCCACGAGCGGTCGACGGCCGCGCTCCGCGTGCTCCGCGGGCTGGGCGCCCCGTGGGTTGCCTTGTACGCGCTCGCCGCCGTGCCCCGCCCCGCCCGCGACGCCGTGTACCGCTACGTGGCGGCCAACCGCTATCGGTGGTTTGGGACGCGCGAGACGTGCCGGCTGCCGAGCCCCGAGGAGCGGGCGCGGTTCGTGTAGGGGCGGGGTGGGGTGCCCCTCCGAGGGCCGCCCCGCCCCCACGCACACGAGCGCGGGGCGGGGTGGCGGATCGGCAGCTACGGCACGTACCCGACGAAGGGCGCTGCCTCGCGCAGGCGGCGGAGCCAAGCGGCAAAGTGGGCGAGCCCGTCGTCGATCCCCGTCTGCGGGTCGTATCCCAGAAGCCGCCGCGCGCGCTCCAGGTCGGCCCAGGTCTGGGGCACGTCGCCGGGCTGCTCGGGGTGGCGCTCGACGCGCGCCTCGACGCCCAGCGCCCGCTCCAGCGCCTCGACCAGCTCGGAGAGGCGGACCGTCCGGTTGTTGCCCAGGTTGATCACTTCGTAGGGCGAACCGTCGTAGGCCATCGTCCGGACGACGCCCTCGACGATGTCGGCGACGTAGGTGTAGTCGCGCCGCGTCGAGCCGTCGCCGAAGAGCGGGATCGGCTCGCCGTCGAGCATCCGCCGGGCGAACTTGTGGATGGCGAGGTCAGGCCGCTGACGCGGGCCGTAGACGGTAAAAAAGCGGAGGACGACGACGCGCATCCCGTAGAGGTGCGCGTAGACGTGGCCCAAGAGCTCGGCCGCCACCTTGGTCGCCGCGTACGGGCTGATCGGGCGGAGCACGGCGTCGTCCTCGCCCCACGGCACGTCCGGGCTCACACCGTAGACGCTCGACGACGACGCGAGCACGACCTGCGGGACGCCCCGCTCGCGGGCAAAGTCGAGGACGGCCTGCGTGCCGCCCACGTTGACCGATTGGTACGCCGCCGGGTCCTCGATCGACGGCCGCACGCCGGCCTTCGCCGCGAGGTGGACGACGACGTCCACCGGCCCCTCCCCCACCCCGCCCCGTAAGGCGTCGAGGTCCCGGATGTCGGCTTCGACCAGGCGGTACCGCTCGCTTTTGAGGTGGCCCGCGATGTTCGCCCGCTTGACGGCGGGGTCGTAAAACGGGTCGAAGTTGTCGACGGCCACGACCGACCAGCCGTCGGCGAGCAGCCGGTCGACGAGGTGGCTGCCGATAAAGCCGGCGCCGCCGGTGACGAGGGCGGTCCGTTGGTCTGCCGTGTTCATGGGGGCGGGGTGGGGCAGCGTCCTACTCTGGCACCACGCCCGCCGCCACGAGCGCCGCGCGGACGGCCGCGACCGCCTCGTCCACGCTCATGTCCTTCGTGCGCAGCGTGATCTCGGGGGCGTCGGGCGCCTCGTAAGGAGCCGAGACGCCGGTGAGGTTCTGGATCTCGCCCCGCTCGGCCTTCGCGTAGACGCCCTTCGGGTCGCGGGCCTTGGCGGTCTCGACGTCCACGTCGACGTGGACCTCGAAAAAGCGGCCGCCGGGGACCAGCGCGCGCACGCGGTCGCGGTCGGCGCGGTAGGGCGAGACGAACGTGCACAGCGTGACCGCCCCGCTCTCGAAAAACAGGCGGGCGACTTCGCCGATGCGGCGGACGTTCTCGCGGCGGTCGTCGGGGCTGAACCCGAGATCGCCGTTCAGCCCGTGCCGTACCTGGTCGCCGTCGAGGAGCATGGTCCGCACCCCGCCCTCGAACAGCTCGCGCTCCAGCGCGCGCGCGACGGTCGACTTGCCCGAGCCCGAGAGGCCTGTGAACCAGACGACGGCGGCCTCGTGCCCTTGGCGCCGCTCGCGGTCTTCGCGGGGGACGTTCAGGCCCTCCCACGTCACGTTCGGCGAGACCGACCGCCCCGCCCCCGACGCCGACGCGGCGTTGGCCGAGCGTTCGAGGCGGGCCGCACGCTCGGCCACCTCGTCGGGGCTCCGGGCCGCGCCGCGGATCATGCCCGCGGCGACGGTCGCGTTCGAGTACGGGTCGATGAGAACGAACGCGCCCGTCTCGTGGTTGACCCGGTACGGGTCGAAAAAGAGCGGGGCGGCCGTCGTCACGCGCACGCGGCCGATGTCGTTCAGGCCCAGCGTGTCGGCGTCCTCGCGGTGGAGTGTGTCGACGTCGACGCGGTAGACGAGCTCGTCGACGAACGCTTTCACCTCGCGCGTCGTGTGGCGGAGGAGGTAGTGGCGCTCGCGCTGGAGCGGCTCCTCGTCCATCCAGCAGACCATGGCCTCGACGGCCGTCTCGACGCTGGGGAGGTTCCCCGGGCGGACCAGCATGTCGCCGCGGCTCACGTCGATCTCGTCCTCGAGCGTGACCACGACGGCCTCGCCGGCGCGGGCCTCGTCGAGGTCGCCGTCGAACGTGGTCACCGAGGCCACGCGCGAGCGCGTGCCGGCCGGGAGCGCGAGGATCTCCTCGCCGGGCCGGACCGCCCCGCTCGCGACGGTCCCGGCGAAGCCGCGGAACGACGGGTCGGGGCGGATCACGGTCTGGACCGGGAACCGGAAGTCGCGGAGGTTCCGGTCGGCCGCCACGTTCACGCTCTCCAGGTGGTGGAGCAGCGTCGGCCCCTGGTACCACGGCGTCCGCTCGCTTCGCTCGACCACGTTGTCGCCGCGGAGCGCCGAGACCGGGATGAACTCGATGTCCTTCACGTCCAGCTTGGCCGCGAAGTCGAGGTACTCGCGCCGGAAGGCGTCGAACACGTCCTCGCGGTAGTCCACGAGGTCCATTTTGTTGACCGCCACGACCACGTGCGGGATGCCGAGCAGCGAGGCGATAAAGCCGTGGCGCTTCGACTGCGTCTGGACGCCGCGCTGGGCATCGAGCAGGATGATGGCGAGGTCGGCCGTCGAGGCGCCCGTCACCATGTTTCGTGTGTACTGGACGTGGCCCGGCGTGTCGGCGATGATGAACTTGCGCCGGGGCGTGGCGAAGTAGCGGTACGCCACGTCGATCGTGATGCCCTGCTCGCGCTCGGCCCGGAGCCCGTCGGTGAAAAGAGCCAGGTTGGGCACGTCGTCGTCGCCGGTCATCCCGCGCGCGCGCGAGGCCTCCTCGACGGCGGCCAGCTGGTCCTCGAAGATCGACTTCGAGTCGTAGAGGAGCCGCCCGATCAGCGTGCTTTTCCCGTCGTCGACGCTCCCGGCCGTCGTGAACCGGAGGAGGTCCATGTCGAGGTAGGCGTCGCCGCCGTCGGCGGGCGGGGCGGTCGGGGCGGGGCGGTCGGTCTGCATCGGGGCCTGTTGCGTGTCTCGTGTTGCGTGGGGGTGCTACGTGCGGAGGAACACGCGACACGCGATACGCAACCGCTAGAAGTAGCCCTGCTTTTTGCGGTCCTCCATGGCCGCCTCCGAGCGCTTGTCGTCGTGGCGGCCGCCCCGCTCGGTCTGGCGCGCGGCGGTCACCTCCCGGACGATCTCGGCGGGTGTGGCGGCGGTGCTCTCGACGGCGCCGGTGCACGTGGCGTCGCCGATCGTGCGGAACCGGACGGACCGGCGCGCGGCGGTCTCGCCGGGCTGGAGCTCGACGAAGTCGGTCGTGGCGAGGAGCGTGCCGCGGCGGCTGAACACCTCGCGCTCGTGGGCAAAGTAGAGGTCGGGGACCTCGACGCCGTCGAGTGCGATGTACTGCCAGACGTCCATCTCGGTCCAGTTCGAGAGCGGGAACACCCGGAACGTCTCGCCCACGTTCTTGTGGCCGTTGTAGAGGTTCCAGAGCTCGGGCCGCTGGTTTTTGGGGTCCCACTGGCCAAAGCGGTCACGGTGCGAGAAGAACCGCTCTTTGGCGCGGGCCTTCTCCTCGTCGCGGCGGCCGCCGCCGAAGGCGGCGTCGAAGCGGTGCTCGTCGAGGGCGTCGAGGAGCGGGACGATCTGGAGCCCGTTCCGGCTCGCCTCGGGTCCGGTCTCCTCGACCACGCGCCCGGCGTCGATGGCCTCTTGGACGCTCCCCACGTGGAGCCGCAGGCCCAGCCGCTCGACGAGCTGGTCGCGGAAGGCGATGGTCTCGGGGAAGTTGTGGCCCGTGTCCACGTGGAGCAGCGGGAACGGGATCGGGGCGGGGTGGAACGCCTTCTGCGCCAGGTGCACCATGAGGATCGAGTCCTTGCCGCCGGAGAACAGCAGGACCGGCCGCTCGAACTGCGCGGCCACCTCGCGCATGACGTAGATGGCCTCGGCTTCGAGCGCGCGGAGGTGCGACGTGCGGGCGGGGCGGTCCATGCGTACGGGGGCGGCGGGGCGGGACAAGCTAGGGGCGGGGCGGCGGGCGGGCATGAGGGGGACGACTAGATGGGGGCAACGCACCGTCGGCACGTCGCTGTCGCCCATGTCGCCCTCTGCGCCTCGGGCGCACCGCCACCGCTGCCCCAGCAGTCCACAAGACGGCAGCCTTGCCGAATCCAGGCCTCCGCACGAGCATGGCTGCTAGGTTCTTTCGCCGCCGCGCAGACCACCCCGCCCTCGACGTTGGACGCGCGGGGCGGGGCGGCGTCACGAGTCGGCCAGCCAGCGCCGCCAGTCGAGGGCGGAGTCGCCCCAGCAGAAGACGGACGGGTTGCGGAGGTCGCTCTTGTTGTACGCTAGCCGGGCACCGTCGCGCGTGGCGACGCCGCCGCCCGCGGCCTCGACGACGGCCTGCGCCGCGGCCGTGTCCCACTCGAAGGTCGGGACGGTCCGCGGGTAGAAGTCGGCCCTCCCTTCGGCGACGAGGCAGAACTTGAGCGACGACCCCACCGGCGCCGCCTCGACCGCGCGGCCCTCGGCCTCGACGCGGGCGAGGATCGCGTCGACCTCGGCGCCCGCGTGGTCCCGGCTCGCGACGACGGTGAGGCTGCCCTCGGGTGCCCGGCGCGTCGAGATCGGCACCGGCTCCGCCCCGCCCGTCCGCTTCCACGCCGCCCCGCCCGCCGCGTAGTAGGTGACGCCGTGGACCGGGACGTGGACGACGCCCAGGACGGGCGCACCGTCCTCAATGAGCGCGACGTTGACCGTGAACTCGCCGGACGTGATGGGCGGGGTGGCGGCGCCCTTAACGAACTCTTTCGTCCCGTCGAGCGGGTCGACGCACCAGAATCGGCGCCAGTCGCGGCCGTCGGCGTCTTCGGGATCGCCCTCTTCGGAGAGGACGGGGAGGCCGGTCGCCGCGAGCCGGCCGACGATCGCCCGGTGCGCCGCGGTGTCGGCCTGCGTCAGCGGCGAGTCGTCGGCCTTGTGGTCGACCGGGAGCGGGCGGCCGTAGAGCGGGAGGATGGCGGCCCCGCCGGCGAGGGCGGCGTCGAGGGCGGTGTCGAGGAGGTCCATGCGGCGGGCGGGGCGGGGCGGCCGAGCGAGGATCGCACCGACACTGCGCCGGTGCGTGGCCTCCACCCCGCCCCGCTCCTCACGAACGAGACGCGGGCGGGGCGGCCCGATTGGAAACCGCAGGCGTGAACCCTAGGCGGGAAGAAATACGCGGTCGACCACGGACCGCCAGCGGTCGGCGAAGCGGGCGGCCGAAAAGTGGTCGAGCCGGTCGGGCACGCCCGCCGGCTGGCGGAGCGCCGTGCGCAGGCCGTCCACGACGGACGCCGGATCGTCCGGATCCACGATCGTCCCGATCTCGCCGTTCAGGACGGCCTCGCGGCTCGCGTCCGCCGACGACGCCACGACGGGCACGCCGCACGCGAGCGCTTCGAGGTAGACGATCCCGAACCCCTCGCCCCGCCCCGGCATCGAGAAGGCGTCGGCCAGCCGGTAGTGGTCGGCCTTCTCGTCCTCGGCCACGTAGCCCGCGAACACGACGCGGTCTCCCAGCCCGAGCGCCCGCGCCTTCGCCTCCAGGCGCTCGCGGTCGTCGCCGCTCCCGCACACGAGGTAGGCCAGGTCCGGGAACTCGGGCACGAGGGCGGGGAGGGCCTCGAGTGTCTCGTCGATCCCCTTGTACTGCTCGGCCGCCGAGAGCCGGGCGAGCGTCATCACGACCGTCTTGCCGCCCAGCCCGTAGCGCTCCAACAAGTCGGTGCGTTTGGGGCCGACGCCAAACGCGCTCACGTCGACGCTGTTGGGGATGACCACGCCGCGCTCGGCCGGGACGCCCATCCACTGCGAGAACCGCTGCCGCGTGAGGTCGCTCACCGACACGAACGCGTCGGCGCGCTGGACAGCCCAGCGCACGGCGGCCTCCCGCCCCGCCCCGTACGACTGCGGCCAGTGCTCCGGCCCCCACCCGTCGACGCCGTGGACGATGAAGAACCACGGCGCGCGCGCGCGCATCGCGGCGACGGCCGCGAGCGGCGTCAGGTTGAGGTGGCCGCCGACGACGCCGTCGTAGCCGCCCCGCGCGAGCACGGCCCCGAACGCGCGGAGGAACGCCGCCGCCCCGCCCGCCGCCTCAGTCCGGTAGTCGACGCCGGGCGGGGTGGGGCCGGGCGCCTCGACGATCACGCGCGGCAAGACGACGACCTCGTCGACCGCCGGGTGCTCGGCGAACGCGGCCAGAAAGTCCCGGTTGACCTTGGCGATGCCGCCGCGGCCGCCCCAGGCGTCGGTCACGAGCGCGAGCAGCCTCACGCGGCCACCCCGCCCACGGGGACCGATGCGGGCGGGGCGGCCTCAGTCTGCCGCCGGTACACGTACTTGGCCCAGCCGCGGAGCCCGCGGTCGGCCGCCGACACCTCCCCGCTCTCGACGAGCCACTGGCGGACGGGCGTCGTGAACCCGGTCTTCGGCCGGTCCGTGATGGCCGGCGGGAGGGCGGGGCGGGCGGCGGCCGCCATCGTCTGCTTGCCCACGCTCGGGTGGGCGGCCAGGAGCGGGGCGAGCCGCCGGAGCAGCGCCCAGTCCACGAGCGGGACGCGGACTTCGAGCGAGTGCGCCATGCTCGCCCAGTCCGTGTCGCGGAGCAGCTGCGAGCGCATGTAGTGGGCCGATTCGAGCGCCGTCACGCGGAGCCGCGGCGTCTCGATGCGGCCGACCGTCTCGCCCAACTGCGCGAGCGGCTGGAGCGCCTCCCACCCCGCCCGCGCGAGGTCGGGGCCGAGGATTTCGGGGAGCTCCCAGGGCATGAACAGGCCACGCCGGAGGAGGTAGGCGCCGGCGTAGTCGCCACCGTACTCGACCACGCCGGCCAGCTTCGGCGGGACGCGCTCGCCGCCCAGCCGGGCCAGGAGCGGGGCGGAGACGGCGCGGAGCCCGCGCCCGAGCGCGGCGCTCCCGGGCACCGGCCCGAGCGCGCCGACGAGGCGCGGGATCTCGGCAAAGCTGGGGTAGCCGCCGAACAACTCGTCGCCGCCCAGCCCGGAGAGCGCCACCTTCAGCCCGCTCTGCGCGGCGGCCTGGCTGACGAGGTACGAGTTGAGGCCGTCCAGCGTCGGCTGGTCCATGGCGTCCATGAACCCTGGGAACGCGGCCCGAAACGCGTCGGCGCCCACACGGATGGTCTGGTGCTCGGCGCCGTAAAACTGGGCAACGGACTCGGCGAGGGGCACCTCGTCGTCCGGCGTCCCGGCGTACTCCTCGAACCCGAGCGTGACGGTCCGCAGCCGCCCGCCGGCCTCGGCCGCGAGTCCGGCCAGCGCCGTCGAGTCCCGCCCGGCCGACAGGAACACGCCGACCGGGACGTCGGCCACGAGGTGCGCCCGCACCGAGTCGAGCAGCGCCTCGCGGACGATCGTCGCCGGGTCGCCGGCGGGCGGCCTGCTCCGCTCGGCGTGCTCCAGCGTGTCCGTGATCGACGCGAACGGGCGGGGCGGCCGCGCGCCGTCGCCATCGACCCACTGCGTGTGGCCGGGTGGGAAGGCCCGGACGCCGCGGTAGAGCGTGTGCGGCTCGGGGACGTGGCCCCACAGGAAAAAGCCCGCGTGGCCCGCCGGGTCCGGTTCGGTATCCACCCCGCCCATCGAGAGCAGCGCCTTGACCTGCGACGCCGCCTTCAGCGTGCGGCCGTCGTCGGCGACGTAGAGCGGCTTGATCCCGTACGGGTCGCGGGCGAGGAGGAGGCCGCCCCGCTCGGCGTCCCAGAGCGCGAGCGCGAACATGCCGCGGAGGCGCTCGACGAACCCCTCGCCCTCCTCCTGGTAGAGCCGGAGCAGGACTTCCGTGTCGGACGCCGACCGGAAGCGGTGTCCGCGCGCTTCGAGCCCGCGCTTGAGCGCCTCGTAGTTGTAGATCTCGCCGTTGTAGACGACGGTCACCGCCCCGCCCTCGCCCCCGACCTGCATCGGCTGCGCGCCGCCCGGCGAAAGGTCGATGATCGAGAGCCGCCGGTGGCCCAACCCGACGCGGCCGTCGTCGCTCGCCCAGAAGCCGTCGGCGTCGGGGCCGCGCGAGGCCATCCGGCTGCACGCGGCGGTGAGCGCCGCCGGGTCGGGGGCGCCGGAGCGGTAGGCAAACTGGGCGGCGATCCCGCACATAATGTTGAGGGTGACGCCGCCCCGCTCCTGTTGACGTACGTGGGCGGGGCGGGGTGGCTAGGCGGTGGCCTCGACCTGCTCCTGGAAGTACGCGAGCGTCCGCCGCAGCCCCTCGGCGCGGTCCACGCTCGGCGTCCAGCCGAGGATCTCGCGGGCGCGCGTGATGTCGGGCTGCCTCACCTGCGGGTCGTCGGCGGGGAGGTCTTCGTAGGTGATCGTCGAATCCGACCCGGTGAGGGCGACGACCTCCTCAGCGAACTCCTTGATCGACACCTCGTCCGGGTTGCCGATGTTGACGGGGTTGGCCTCATCCGAGTGGAGGAGCCGCCAGATGCCTTCGACGAGGTCGTCGACGTACTGGAAGGACCGCGTCTGCGAGCCGTCGCCGAAGACGGTGATCGGCTCGCCGCGGAGCGCCTGCCCCATGAACGCGGGCAGCGCGCGGCCGTCGTCGAGCCGCATGCGCGGACCGTAGGTGTTGAAGATGCGCAGGATGCGCGTCTCGAGCCCGTGGTACGTGTGGTACGCCATCGTCATGGCCTCAGCAAACCGCTTGGCCTCGTCGTACACCCCGCGCGAGCCGACCGGGTTGACGTGCCCCCAGTACGTCTCGGGCTGCGGGTGGACCTGCGGGTCGCCGTAGACCTCGGACGTGGACGCGAGCAGGAACCGGGCGTCCTTGGCCTTGGCGAGTCCGAGCGCGTTGTGCGTCCCCAAGGACCCCACCTTGAGCGTTTGGATGGGCAGCTTGAGGTAGTCGATGGGGCTCGCCGGGCTCGCAAAGTGGAGCACGTTGTCGACCTCGCCCGCGACGTAGATGAAGGTTGAGACGTCGTGCTTGACGAACTCGAAGCCCGGGTTGCCGATCAGGTGGGCGATGTTGTCCGGGTTCCCCGTGATGAGGTTGTCCATGCAGACGACCTCGTGGCCTTCGGCCAGAAAGCGGTCGCAGAGGTGGGAGCCGAGGAAACCGGCGCCGCCGGTGATGAGCGTACGGGGCATAGGGTCGGGGGTGAGGGCGGGGCGGAGACCGGTCGTGGCAGCCTCTCTGCGTTGGGACGCGCGGTGTGGGCTCGGCGTCGTCTCGCTCCTGGAATCCAGCTAGGGCCGGAGCCGGCTCGGCAGCTTGTTCTTGAAGTAAAAGATGTTCTTTTCAACCGTCGCAGGGTGCATCACCGAGTACAGCTTCTTCCTAACGCCGCTCTCGACGAAGTCGAGCGTCGGATCCAGTTCCAGAGCCCTCTCGGCCTTTTCCTTGGCCGACGATGGGTTGCCTCGAATCGTGTCGCGGACCACGCTCTTCCACAACGATCTAATCCAGGCGTCTTGGACAGGGGGCGGGTACTCACCGTCGAACAGCCGGAGGACTTCGTCCCACCAGTCTCTGGTGTACTCATTCCCCCTCGACTTGGAATTCGTGATCCTGTGCGGGCTCGCGTGGTCGCGGTTCAAAACGCCCACCTCGGGCACGAACTTGAACCGGACGCCGTCCACGACCATCCGCATGTGCAGATCGTACTCCTGCCCCCCGTCGAGCCGGGTGTCGAACCCCCCGACCCGCTCCAACAAGCGGCGCGCGTGGAGCGGCCGAGACGTCTGGATGTTGCGTTCCAGCAACCACGCCAGCCTCTCCCCGAGATTCTCAGACCCAACCCGCCCCTCGGGGTCCGTTGAGGGCGGCCGCCCCGCCAGGGGGCGGAGGGCAGCGTCGCACCGGACGGCCATCCCGAAAGGGACCACGTCGTCGGGCTCCCCCTCTAGGGCGGCAAACTGGGCGGCTACGGCGCCCGGCAGAAGCACGTCGTCGGCGTCCAGGAACTTGATGTAGTCCCCGTTCGACTCTTCGAGGGCGGCGTTGCGTGCAGCGCACGCTCCTTTGTTCTCCTGCTCGATGACCCTCACCCCCCGCTCCTCAAACGAGCGGGCGACCTCAACCGACCCGTCCTCCGACCCATCGTCGACGACGACGACCTCCACGTTGGGGTACGTCTGCCCCGCCGCCGACGCGATGGACTCCGCGAGCCACCGCTCAGCGTTGTACGCGGGCATCAGGATCGAGACGAGCGGCGGAGCGGACACGAACTGTTTGAGGAGGACCTGAGGGAGACCGCCCCGCCCGCGTTGTGGGCGGGGCGGGGCGGGTCAGGGCAGCGCTTAGGACTGCGCAGGCGCGGCCGCCGTCTGAGCGGCGCCGTCGCCGCCGGCGGGGAGGCGGCCTTCGGCGTCGAGCTTGGCGCGGAGCTGGTCCTCGATCCAGGCGTAGGTCCGACCCACGCCCTCCTCGAGCGGGATCTCGGGCTCCCACCCGAGCACCTCGCGGAGCTTCGAGTTGTCCGAGTTCCGGCCGCGGACGCCCATCGGGCCGTCAACGTGCTCGTGGACGACGTCAACGCCGGCGGCGTCGGCGGCGATGTCGCACAGCTCGTTGATCGTCACCATCCGGTCACGGCCCAGGTTGAGGGGCTCGCGGTAGTCCGACATCATGAGCCGGTAGACGCCCTCGACGCAGTCGTCGACGTGCATGAACGAGCGCGTCTGCTCGCCGTCGCCCCAGATCTCAACCGTCGGCGTGCCGCCCGGCTCGCCCTCCTTGCCGCCGAGGAGCTTGGCGTAGGCCGTCTTCCGCATCATGGCCGCCGGCGCCTTTTCGCGGCCGCCCTCCCACGTCCCGAGCTCGCCGTAGACGTTGTGGAACCGGACGGTCCGAGTCTCCATGTCGTAGTCGCCCGTGTAGTAGTGGCAGAGGAGCTCGGTGAACAGCTTTTCCCAGCCGTAGGCGTCTTGCGGGGCCGCCGGGTAGGCGTCGTCCTCCTTCAGCGCGGCCGCGTCGGCCGTCGTCTGGAGGTGCTCCGGGTAGACGCACGCGCTCGACGTGTAGAAGTAGCGCTGGACCCCATTCTGGCGGGCGGCCTCCAACGTGTGCGTGTTGATGAGGACGTTGTTGTGGAGGATGAGGCTGTGGTTGGCCGAGATGAAGCCCATCCCGCCCATGTCCGCCGCGAGCGCGTAGACGTGGGCGATCGGCGTGCCCGCCATCTCGCCGGTCTGGGCGGGGCGGCACGCCTGGAGGCAGTTGTCCCACCGCCGGAGGTCGAGGAGCTCGAACTCGTCGGCCCGCGTCTCGGCGAACTCCGGCCGCTTCACGTCGACGCCGCGGACCCAGTAGCCCTTGTCCTTGAGGTAGTTGACGAGGTGGTGACCGATAAAGCCGCCGGCGCCGGTCACGAGGACGGGCGTCTGCGAGGGCGTGTGGTCGCTGGCGTAGGACATGGGTGTAGAGTTGGCGGGTCGGTTAAACAGAGACGGGAGTCGGGATCTGGGCGCGGAGCGCCTCGGCCCAGGCGTCGCAAAGGATGGGCCGGTCGTAGTGCTTCAGGAAAACCTCGCGGGCGCGCTCGCCCGTCGCGCGGCGTTCGGCGGGCTCGTCGGCGAGCGTGCGGAGGGCGGCCTCCAGGCGGTCCGCCCCGCCCCGCCCGCCGTCGGCGGCGGGGTCGACGACGACGCCGACGCCGGCCTCGCGGATGGTCCGGGCCGGCTCCGAGCGCTCCGGCCCGACCATGACAACGGGCCGGCCGGCGGCGAGGATGCCGTAGAGCTTGCCAGGGACAGCGATTCCCGCCATCGCCTCGCGGAGCGTCAGGAGGTGCACGTCGCCGACGGAGAGGGACTCGGCTAACTGCTCGCGGGGGAAGTAGTTCGCGTAGCGGAAGTTGCGGAGCCCGTGTGATTGGGCGAACGCCTCAATCTCGGCCTTACGCGGGCCGCCGCCGACGAAGAGGAAGAAGACGCGGTCGTCGTCCTTCATCCGGCGCATCGTCTCCAGCACTTCATCGAAGCGGTGGGCGAGCCCGGCGTTGCCCGAGTACATCACCACGAACTGGTCGTCGCGGAGCCCGAGCTCGCGGCGGAGCGGGTTGTCCGCGGGCGCGACCGGGTACACCTCGTCGCCGTCGCTCCACACCTCGATCGTCGTCAGCCGCTCGGGCCGCACGCCCTTCGCCTCGATCCGCTCCTTCATGCGGAACCCGAGGTCGATGACCAGGTCGGCCCCGCGGTAGCCCGCGTCGTTGAGCGCGTGGAGGCCCCGGGCCGCCGCCCCGCCCTCGTCCAGCATGCCGAGCGCGACCTCGGCGTCGGGGTGGAGGTCCATCGACCAGATGGCGTAGCGCTGGCCCCGCGCCCGCTTCGCCAGTGAGGCCGCGAACGAGAGCAGGGGCGGGGTGGTGAGCGACACGACGAGGTCCACGCGCGGGCCAGTCAGCAGGCGAGCCAGGACCTGGGCGTAGAACGCGCCGTAGTCGACGATCCGGCCGAGGTGGCGGGCGCGCCCGAACGAGGTCGTCCGCAGGCGCGTGATCTCGACGCCGTTGTGAACCTCGTGGGCGGGCGCGTCGAGCTGCCCCTTGTACCCGCTCTGCCCGCACAGCACGCCCACGTCGAAGCCCGCGCGCACGAGGTGCTCGGCGAGGTCCGTCAGGTGCTGGCCCGTCGACGCGACGTCGGGCCAGTAGTGCTGGTTGACAAAGAGGATCGAGGGCCGGCGAGCCATCGCGAGCGGGGCGGTCAGGCGGGCGGGGTGGGAGTACCGCCCCGCCCGCGTGCGGAGGAGGACGGGCGGCTTAGGACGCGAGCGCGTCGCCGCCCCGCCCGACCCCGGCCTCGTCGCCCACGGCCACCGGCGGCACATGCGGGCGGCCGATCGAGTGGTACGTGAAGCCGGCATCGGCCATGTCCTGCGGGTCGAACACGTTGCGGCCGTCGAAGACGAGCGGGGCGTCGCCGGTCATCGAGCGGCGGACGCGCGTGAGGTCGGGGCGCCGGAACTCGGGCCACTCCGTCGCGACGACGAGCGCGTCGGCGCCATCGGCCGCCTCGTAGGCGCTCTCGGCGTACGCGAGGGCGCCGTCGCCGGAGAGCGGCTCGCGCTCGAACGTGGCCTTCGTGGTCTCGACGGCCTCGGGGTCGAACGCGACCACGTCGGCCCCGAGCGCCGTCAGCTCGCGGATGAGCACGTGGGCCGGCGCCTCGCGGACGTCGTCGGTGTGCGGCTTGAAGGCGAGCCCCCACATTCCGATCGTCTTCCCGTCGAGGCGGCCGTCGTCGGACAGCGCCTCCACAATTCGGGGGATGAGCGACTTCCGCTGCTCGTCGTTCACGCGGAGCACGGCGTCGAGGATCTCGAAGCTGTAGCCCTCCTCGCGGGCCGTCCGGTGCAGGGCCTGGACGTCCTTGGGGAAGCACGAGCCGCCGAACCCGATGCCGGCGTACAAGAACTTCGGCCCGATCCGGCTGTCGGTCCCGATCCCGCGCCGGACCTCGTCGACGTCGGCGCCGACCCGCTCGCAGAGGTTGGCGATCTCGTTCATGAACGTGATCTTGGCCGCGAGCAGCGAGTTGGCCGCGTACTTCGTCATCTCGGCCGACTCCTCGTCCATGAGGAGGATCGGGTTGCCCTGGCGGACGAACGGCTCGTAGAGCCGGGTCATGACCTCGCCGGCCTTCTCCGACGACGTCCCGACGACGACGCGCTCGGGCTTCATGAAGTCGTCGACGGCCACGCCCTCGCGCAAGAACTCGGGGTTCGAGACCACGTCGAAGTGCTCACCGGCCGTCAGCCCGTGGGCCTCGACGGCGTCGGTCACGCGCCGCGACGTGCCAACGGGCACCGTGCTCTTGTCGACGAGCACCTTGTAGCCCCAGTCGGGGTTGGCGGCGAGCAGGCCGCCGATGTCGTCGGCCACGCCGAGCACGTACTGGAGGTCGGCCGAGCCGTCCTCGGCGGGCGGGGTGGGGAGCGCGAGGAACACGACCTCGGCCTCTTCGAGGGCCTCAGCGAGACTGGTCGTAAAGCGGAGCCGGTCCTCGCGGCGTCCGCGGTCGAAGTAGACCTCAAGGCCGGGCTCGTAGATCGTCAGCCGCCCGTCGCGGAGGCTGTCGACTTTGCCCGCGTCGATGTCGACGCAGGTGACCTGGTTGCCCATCTCGGCAAAGCAGGTGCCCGAGACGAGCCCGACGTATCCAGTTCCGACGACGGCGATGTTCATAATCCTAAGAGAGAGGCGGAGGCGGTGACGTGAGCCTCCAGGAGAGCAAGTAGGGGGCCAGTCCTCATTCTACATGCGAGGCCATCGGCGCCGGGGTAGTTTTCTGTGACGATTCGCCGCCCTGTCCCGCTTCGGGATTTGCCCGGTGCCCGGCTGAGACATCGAGCTCGCAGGCCAGACCTCCGCCCCGCCCGCTACCCCTCCTCCCCGCTCGCGTCCGAGGGCGGGGCGGCGTGCCGGCCCCACCGCTCGGCCTCGCGGCGGTCGGCCGGCACGCCGCACTGGCCTGTCTGGTAGCACTCGGCCACGATGCCGGCGGCCTCGGAGTCGCCCGCCTCGGCCAGGTCGCGGAGGGACGTAAGAGCCGCCTCGTGCTCGCCCCGCTCCAGCGCCTCGACGGCCTTGACCCGCTGGACCTCGACGTAGCCGCCGACGAGGCCGTCGAGGTAGCGGCCCGCGCCCTCGGTGCCGCGCTCGACCGTCTCGGGGTCGGCGAGGAGCATGGACATGGCCCCGACGAGGGCGGCGGTGACGAGGGCAAAGCGCATGGCAAAGGCGGGTGTTTATAGGGTGATCGAGCGCTCGCCTCGCTTTCTAAACACACCGCCGAGACGTCACAAGAGCGGAACGCGTCCGGGGCCTATCGGCCGCAGGTACGGCCGGTGGCGGCCCGCTTGTTGCGGGACAGTGGCCGGCTCGCCACACGGGACCGGCTTCCCCGCCCCCCGCCCCTCCGACGCTTGCCTTCCCTCCCCCGCCCCGCCCCACTCCACGCCGCTCACCGTGCACTGGGACAGACAGCCCGCTTTCTAATCACGACGCCGGAGGCCGGCGTCGAGGCCGCCCTGGACGTGCTCGGACGCGCCCTCGGCGCCCGTGCGGTCTCCTTTACCCCCGCCCCGGGGGGCGGGGTGGACGCGCTCCGGCCGCCGGCAACGTGGACCGCCCCGCCCGACACGGCGACAGGCACCGCCACGACGCCATTCGACGTGTCCGTCCTCACGGACGGCCTGCTAGCCGGGCGGCTCCGCGTCGAGGTCGACGCCGGCGACGTGCCCGCCGAAGCGTACCGCGACGCGCTCGCGCCCCTGGCCGACGTGCTCGGGGCGCACCTGGAGCGGCGGGGCGGCGAGGCGGCAGATGGAGCAGGGTGGCGGGTGCTCGACGTCCACCCCGCCCCGACGGTCGTCCTCGTCGGCGGGCACGTCACGTACGCCAACCGCGCCGCCGCGCTCCTCTTCGGCGTCGCCGGCGGCGACGCCCTCCGGGGCCGCGCGCTCAGCGACCTCCAGGCCGCCGGCGAGGGGAACGCCGCGGCGCTCGACCCCGCGGCGGGGTCCGAGGGCGGGGCCGTCGTCGTGTTCCACGACGACATCGAGTGGACGGGGGCGGGGCGGGCCGTGGCCGGCGCGCTCGAAGAGCAGCGGGAGCGGATCGGCCGCGACCTCCACGACAGCATCGGCCCGCTCTTGACCGCCGTGCGGATGCTGAGCGAGGGGATTGCCGCCCCGCCCCGCCCCGACCCGAGCGAGGACGCCGAGACGGCCGGGCGCATCGCGGTCTACGCGGCTGAGGCGCTGGACCGCGTGCGCGACGTGGGCCTCGGGCTCGCCCCGCCCCCGTTCGACGCGGGCGGGGTGGCCGGCGCGCTCGCCGACCTCGCCGCGCACGTCGACGCGCTGGGGCCGGCCCGGTGCGTGTTCCGCCGCGACGGCGACGCCGACGTGGACGATCCGGCCGTCGCGCTCCAGGTTTACCGGGTGGTCCAGGAGGCGACGACGAACGCGCTCCGCCACGCCCACGCCGAGACCGTCCGCATCCGCCTGGGCCGCGACGGCGGAGACCTCGTGGTCGAGGTCGTGGACGACGGCGTCGGGTTCGACGCCGACGCCCCGCGGTCGCGGTCGCTGGGCCTGGAGAACATGGCGTGGCGCGCGCGCAGCGTCGGCGCGTCGCTGACCGTCGAGGGACGCCCCGGGGCCGGGACGGAGGTCCGCCTGGTGCTCCCGCTCGCCGCGGGCGGGGCGGCCGGCGGGGCGCGTGACGGCGGCGGCGGGTGAGCGGAATTGCACTGCATCTGGCACAGTCATTGGTAGTCTTTCCTCCTCTCCCCGATCGTCCTCCCGCCCATGCCCCTCGAGACCCCCCGCACCCTGTCCGTCATCGTGGTCGACGACCACCCGGCCGTCCGGGACGCCGTCGGCCACGCCGTCGGCGGCCAGTCCGACATGGCGCTCGTGGGCGGGGCGGGATCGGCCGCCGAGGCGTTCGAGCTGGCCCGGAGCGCGCGGCCCGACGTGGCCGTCGTCGACATCTCGCTCGGCGACGCCCACGGCCTCGACCTCGTGCAGACGCTCCGGGCCGAGCGGCCAGGGTTGGCCGTCGTCGTGTTCTCGATGTACGACGAGGCCGTCTACGCCGAGCGCGCGCTCCGGGCCGGGGCCATGGCCTACGTCCGCAAGACGGAGCCGACTTCGGCCGTCCTCGACGCGGTCCGTTCGGCGGCCGCCGGCGACATCTACCTCGCCCGCCGGGCGGCCTCGCGCATCCTCGCCCGCGTGGCGCTCGGGGGCTCGTCGTCGTCGTCTGCCGTCGGCGGCGACGGCGCCGCGTCGTCGGCCCAGCTCGACGAGCTCACCGACCGCGAGATGGCCGTGTTCCAGCTGCTCGGGCAGGGCCGCGGCCCCGACGACATCGCCGACCACCTCAACCTGTCGCGGAAGACGGTCGAGACGTATCGGCGGCGGGCCAAGGAGAAGCTCGGGTTCGAGTCGGTCACCGAGCTGCTCCAGTTCGCCATCCGCTGGACCTACGCCCAGGCGGGCGGGGCGGGCCGCTACTCGCCCGAGTAGACCAGCTCGGCCGACACCGCGCGGTGGTCCGAAAGGCCGGGCGGCCCGACGGAGGCGGCGCGCACGCTCCACCCCGCCCCCACGAGGACGCCGTCGATCGGGGCGACGGGGACGGAGTCGGGGCGCGTCGCCGCCCACGGCCGGCGCCCGAGCACCTCGCGCGTGTGCCGCGCGAGCCGGGCGCGGCTCCACTGGTCCGCGGTCGCGTTGAAGTCGCCGGCCACGACCACGGGGAGCGGGTCGGCCTCGATCAGCGCCGCGAGGCGCTCGGCCTCCTCCCCCTGGACCGCGAAAAACTCCCGGAGCCGGCCCGGCGTCTCGGCCCACACGGCCGGGTTCACCATCCGCCGGAATGACCACTCGGCTGCCGGGTTGAACGGGCGGAGGTGGACGTTGTAGAGCGCGACGCGGCGGCCGCGCCACGAGACTTCGGCTCGGGCGTACACGCTGGGCTCGGTGTTGGGCGGCCCCAGCTCGCCGGCCTCGTGGGCGAGCACGGGGAGCCGGGTCAGGAACACCTGCCGGTTGGCCGGCCCCCGCTCCCGCGCGACGAGCGTGTCAACGCCGCCGCCCACCCGGTACGCCCCCGACGAGAGGATCGCCTCGATGGTCGGGTGGTAGATCCGCAGGCGCTGCCCGTCCACGACGATCGACCGCGCGTCGGCCTCCTGGAGGAACACGACGTCGGGCTCCGTGCGCTGGACGTAGTCGGCCACGCGGTAAGCGGCCTCCGACGACGTCCGCCCGACGTTGAGCGTCATCACGCGGAGGCCCTCCGCCCCGCCCGGCGCCGGGGGCGGGGCGGGGTGGCGCACCCACACGGCCGCGGCCGCGGCCGCAAGCGCGACGGCCCCGACGCCCCAGACCGGCCGCCGCGACCGGACGGCGACCGCGCCGGCGGCCACGGCCGAGAGCCCGAGCGCCGGCCCGAGCGCAGGCAGCAGGAGCGCCGCCACCTGGGGCACCCACCCGCCCGCCGGGCGGACCCACCGGGCCGAGGCGCCCACGGCGGCGAGCGCGGCGAGCGCGGCCGCCCCGCCCACGCCCAGCCGCCCCGCCCACCGGCGGCGGAGCGCGCGGCGGCGCTGGGCCGTGATCCGCCGGTCCCGGCGGAGGTGCGCCCAGTCGGCCGGCCCCCAGCCCGAGCGGCCGGAGCGGGACCGGGACTCGGAGCGGGAGCGGGACCCAGAGCGGGACCGGCGGCGGCGCGGCTCGTGCTCGCTCATGGGGCGGGGCGGTAGCGCCAGAGCGTGTTCTCGGCCTCCGCCCCGCTCTCGGCGAGGTAGAACGCGCCGTCCGCGTGCTCGACGGCCACGAACGGGCGGTCGAACCGGGCCACCTCGCGCACCGTCTCGCCGTCGCGCGTCTCGTACAGCGCCGACGTCCCCGCGCCGATGTCGGAGCCGAGCAGGTAGACCACCCCGCCCACGCGGACGAGGTCGCGCGCGCGTTCGGGGACCGCGAGCTCCTTCATGTGTCCGCGTTCGAGGGCGGTCCCGGCGTAGAACCGGCCGCTCGCGACGACGAGGTGGTCCCCCAGTTCGACGACCGCGTCGATCTGGCTCCCCGAGCCGGGGAACACGTCGTCGCGCTCGGCCAAGACGACGGCGAAAGGCTGGTCTCGGTCACCCGTGTAGCGGATGAGGTACGGCCGCGGCTTCTGCTCCGGGTACCCCGGCACGTCGCGGGGCTGGAACGAGGTCGCGTAGAGCGCGCCCTGGAACGGGAAGAAGGTGTACCGCCGGAGCGGGTTGACGTCCTCGGCCGGCGGCTCGTACCCGTACTGCACGAACGTCTCGCCGCCGTCGTAGCTGACGGAGACGTCGGGAAAGTGGGGCGCCCCGTTCTGGACCAACACGAGCGTGTCGCCCGTGGCCGGGTCGGCCCACTCGAACGTGTGCCGGCTGTGGTTTTCCGTCGGGTCCGCCACGCGCTCCGTCCACGTCCCGTCGCGCTCGCGGCGGATCATGAGGACGGCGGGACGCCCGATCGCGTCGTCGGCCGAGGCGTAGAGCCGCCCCGACGGCCCGACCTCCAGGCTGTAGATCCCCTCCTGGTGCAGCACGGCGTCGTCGACGCCCCACGCCTCGACCTCGACGTCGTAGTACACCGGCCGGTTCGGGACGCCCGAGTTGGTCGACCCGTGCGCTAGGTAGACCCGCCCGTCCACGACGGCCAGGTCGTGGACCGGGCCTTTCCCGTCCAACTCGCCGCGGGGGTAGACGTCCGGGAACGGATTCCCGAGCCCGGTCAGCGTGGGGGCGGGGCGGGGCGGGGCGGCGTCCAGAGCGGCGGGGGGACCGGCGAGCACGAACGCCCCGCCGGCGAGCAGGAGGGCGAAGAGGAGGAGCGGGCGCATGGTCGGCGGGGGGAGCGGGAGGCCGTGAGCCCGGCGCCGCCAAGCTAACCCGGACGCCTGGCGGGGTGGACCCGGGGCGCCCCGGTCTCAGGCGGTGTCGCCCTCGACCGAGACCAGCGGCTCCACCACGCGGCGGAGCCCGACGTAGGCGAGGTACTGGAGCTGGCCGCGCACGCCGTCCGGGGCGAGGAGCGTAAACCGGATCCGGTCCCTCCCCTCCATCACGGGCTCCGCGTGGGCCAGCGGCAGCCGGCGCAGCACGCGGTCGGCGAGCTGCGCGGCACGGGCGTCGGCGCGGGCGGCGGCCATGACACGTGCGGGGTACTCCGCGCCGACGGCGTCCGTCGACACGAGCACGGCCATGTGGAGCGCGCGGAGGCAGCGCGTCTGGCGCGCCCGCTCTTCGAGGGCCGCCCAGTCGGGTACGAACCGGGCGGTCTCGGCCAGGTCGGTCGCAAGGCGCAGCCGGTTCCACTGATCCTTGAGCGCGTTGACGGCCAGAGCCAGGTACAGGTCGTCCCAGGCAAACGTCGGGACGGTCTCGCCCGCGAGGTGGAGCATCCGGGACCGGCGGTACAAGGCGTCGAACGGGCCGTGGTAGGGGTACCCCACGGGGACCAGCCGCGTGTGCAGGTCGACGGTCGAGATGAGGGGGCCAGCCGTGCGGCCGAACGTGTACTCGCCGTTGACCCGGAGGTACCCCGCCCGCTGGAACGGCGAGCGCGGCCGCGTCTGGAACCCGAGCTCGCCCAGCAGCCGCGCGGCAACGTCGAAGTCCGCGGGGTCGATCAGCAGGTCGTTGTCGACGAACGGACGGCGGGCCGTCCCGCCGTACGCCTCGGCCAAGGCCGGCCCCTTGAACGTGAGGAACCGGACGCCCGCCCCGTCGAAGCTCCGGGCGATCCGGGCCATCTCGGCGTTCAGGAACAGCACGCTCATCGCCCGCCGCCTCACGTAGCTGTGAAGCTCGTCCTGCACGTTCTGGGGCGCCCACGGCTGGAGGTGGGCGTACAGCAGCGGGAGCACCCGGTGGTGGGCCGCCACGAGGAGCACGTCCCGCCACGAGTCCACACGCTCGCCGGCCGCCTGGAGGTCAGCGGCGCGGTCGGCGGAAAGGTCCGCGCGGCTGGCGAGGCGGACCACCTCGTAGGCGGAGGGGTCGAGAGTAGAGAGGGGCATAAGGAAAGCGAGTGGGAACGGCCCGACCGACGGCGTGAGCAGACTAACGGCCGGCCGAGGAGCGCGACGCGGAATTTCGCAGATCTCTCCCGAGGGGGCACACATGGAATCCGCCGACCACCCCGCCCCCGGTTCGCGGGGCGGGCGGGGTGGCGGGCGGTCTCACGCGTTCGGCCCCGGGGGCGGGGCGAGCTCACGGGCCGGGGCGCCGTCGCCTCGCCCCTCGAACCCGGCCTGGCGCGTCTGGGTCGCCCACGACTCCGCGTAGCGCCCGCGCTGCTCGACGAGCTCGTCGTGGGTCCCCGACTCGACGATCTGGCCCCCGTTCATCACGTGGATGATGTCGGCGCGCATGGCCGTTGTAAAGCGGTGCGTGATGATGAGGGCCGTCCGGTCGCCGGCGACGTGGTCGAAGCGGTCGAGCCACTCGTTCTCCGCCCACGAGTCCATAAAGCTCGTGGGCTCGTCGAGGATGACGAGCGGGCTCTCGCGGTAGAAGGCGCGCGCGAGCGCGACCCGCTGCCACTCGCCGCCCGAGAGCTCCACCCCGCCCTCGAACCACCGCCCGAGCAGCGTCTCCTCCCCCTTCGGCAGGCGGTCGACGAGCGCGTCGGCGCCGGCGCCCACGACGGCCTCGCGGAACCGGGGCGACTCGGGGTCGACGTCGGGGTCGCCCAGGCGCACGTTCTGCTCGGCCGTCATCTGGTACCGCATGGGGAACTGGAAAAGGACGGCCGTCCGCCGGCGGACGTCGGCGAGTGCGAACTCGCGGAGGTCCGTCCCGTCGACGGTCACGCGGCCCTGGTCCGGGTCGTAGAACCGGCACAGGAGCTTGATGAACGTGCTCTTGCCCGCCCCGTTTTCGCCCACGATCGCGACCGTCTTGCCGGCCGGGATCTCAAGCGAGAAACCCTCCAGCGCGTTCCGGGTCGTGCCCGGGTAGGAGAACGTGACGTCCTCGAAGCGGACGCCCTCCGTAAGCTGGGCCGGGAACGGCTTGGGGCCGGGCGGGTCGACGACGCGGGGCTCAAGGTCGAGAAAGTCGAACAGGTGGCGCAGGAACAGCGAGTTGGCGTAAACCGCGCCCGCGCTCGTGAGCGCCGTCCCGGTCACGGTCTGGGCCTGCGTGAACGCCTGGTAGAACGCGGCCAGGTCGCCCAGCGTGGCGTCGCCCGCGAACGCCTGCCACACGACCCAGCCCATGACGACGCCGGTCACGAGGAGCGAGACCACGGCGGCCCCGAACCGCCCGAGCGCCTGGTTGCGCACGAGCACGAGGCGCTCCGAGCGGAGCCGCTCGCGGAGCGCCCGGTAGCCGCGAATGAGCGGGCCGTCGAGCCGGTTCATCCGCACCTCGGCGGCCGACTGCATCGTCGTCAGCAGGATGCCGTAGTACTGCGCGCGGCGCCGGCGCGGGGTGGCGCCGGTCCACCACGTGTGCTGCTGGCGGTTGTAGTACAGCACGACGGCGAGGACGGGGACCGCGCTGACGATGAGCGCGAGCGGGATCCACAGGCCGTACCCGATGAGGATGACGCCGATCGAAAACAGCGTCACGCTCGTCTGGAGCAGCGAGCCCCCGTTCTGGATCAGCTGGAGCACGCGCGTCGTCCCCTGGCTCTGCGCCTGCTCCATGAGGTCGTGGTACTCGGGCGCCTCGTAGAACTCGAAGTCGACCGTCGACGCCTTCTGCTGGACCAGGTTCGTCACGTAGTCCTCGACGTACTCGGACTGGGCGACCGACACCCACTGGATCACCCCGCCCAGCACGCGCTGGAGCAGGAAGACGCCGCCCATGAGCAGCGTCGGGACGGCCACGACCTCGACGGTGTCCCACGACCGGCCCATCCCGACGGCCATGTTCATGGCGTCGATGACCCACTTCGTGAGCGCGACGAGCGCGGCGGGGAGCACGCCCTGCACGGCGAGGAGCGCCAGCCACAGGACGGTCCAGAGCGGGGCGGCACTCCACAGCAGGTCGACCGTCGCGCGCGCGCGCACGGCCCACGCCCGGACGTTTTCGCGGGACAGGTCGGGCTTCCTCATGACGTCGGGCGGGGCGGGGTGGGGCGGGCCTCGAGCGGGCCGACGCCGGCATCGGCCTCGACGGCGGCCATGACCTCGCCGAGCGCCTCGAACGAGTGCCGCCGCTGGAGCAGCCGGGGCCGGACGGTCCGAACAAAGTCAGAACACTGCTGGAGGTGCTGGGTCAGGAGCGCCGGCGTGTTCGTGTGGATGAGCGTCCGCGCCCGCGTGTGTGCGATAAGCTGGACGACGGCGTTCTGGGCCGGGACGTCCACGATCGCCGTCTGCTCCCGGAAGCCGGGCTCCAGGAAGTACGCCGCGGCGACCGGAATGGGATCGTCGGCCATCTCGACGTTGGAGCGGGCCAGCTTCGGCCCGTTCCGCGAGATCGGCGTCAGGCCGTCCCCGCCCGGGGCCAAGAACATGGCCGCGTCGTCGCGGAGCCGGATCTGGGGGTAGGACGGGACCACCTCGGGCCGCTGACCAGGCCGGGTCGTAAACGCGGCCACGTCGTCGGTGAGGAGCGCGTAGCCCCGCTGGTGGAACGCCTCGGCGAGCGTCGATTTGCCCCACCCCGACTCGCCGATGACGCAGACCGCCCCGCCCCGCCCGGCGACGGCGCAAGCGTGGAGCACGAGGTGGCCCCGCTGGCGGAGCAGCGTCGCGAAGATTTCGCCGAGCAGGCGCGCCCGGATCGCCTCCTCGTCGGCCTCGCGGAGCTCCTCGACAACGATCCGACGGCCGCCCGTGAGCTCGAACCGGGCGACGTCCTCGAACTGGCCGGCGATGCGGTCGCCGCCCCCGCTCGCGTCCCACCGGACCGTGCCGTACACGAGCTCGACGTCGGGGGGGCCAGTCGGTTCGACCTCGACGAGCTCGGGGAAAGGGAATTCAGAGTCGAGCGTGAGCCCGTAGGCGGTGTAAGTCGGCACAGGAGAGGCTACAGACGAAGGTGAAGGTCCCGCTGCGGTGCCGGACCTCTACAATCATACCGAAAGCGGGCAGGGAATGCTCAGCCGCCGCAAGTGCCCCCCGGCTGAGACCGGACGTGGCGCAGGCGCTGAGCTCCCCCCGCTCGTCTCGACCTGAAACGTCGAGTCGAGGACGAGGGACCACGGACACCCGATCGCTAAGTCTATGCACGACAAGCCCGCCCCGCCCCCTGAAGCACGTTCCAGGAGGACACCTTAGTCGTTCTGCGGGCGGGGCGGGGTGGGATCGGCTGCCTCGTCTCCGACTACGTCCTCGCCCGCCGCGCCGGCCCAGTGGAGGACCGTCAGGCCGAGCACCGTCGCGCCCACTTCGTCGAGCGACCCCGACGCATTCTCTTCGAACCCCCGCCGGAGTCGGCCCATGTCGACGATGGCCGCGCCGTCGCCGGGGCGGTCGAGGAGCGACCGCGCGCGGTCGCCATCGAGGCCGAACCACGCGTGGTGGAACGCGGGCGCGAAGTTGGCCTTCCCGACGCGCCACGCGACCGACTCGGGGAGCACGTCGTCCATCGCCCGCCGCAGCACATAGCGCGTCCAGCCGTCGCGGAGCTTCTGATCGGCGGGGAGCGCGAGGCTGTACTCGACGAGGCGCCGGTCGAAAAACGGGTGGGCGACCTCGATCCCGCACGCCCCCGCGAGGAGCGAGAACAGCCCGCCCGTCCGGCCGAGCGACAGCCGCTCGAGGCCGACCCGGTGGTCGCCGGCCACGCTCTGGAACGTGAACGGGTCCGTCTCCGACATCGCCCGCCCCACGCGCTCGCGGACGCTGGCGAGGTCCGCAAATGGCTGTGCCATCTCGACCGCCCGCTCGCTGAGCTGCCCCGTTCCCGGGCGCTTCCACGCACGCGCGAGCCGGAGCACCGGACCGGGCGTGACGGCCCGTTTCCACACGCGCTTCGCGATCCCGCGCGGGTTGGCCCGTGCCTCGCGCTGAGCGCCCCGGAGCTGCCGCAAAAACGCCCACGGCGGCGTGTTCTCGGCGGCCACGTCGAGCGCGCCGACCCCATAGTGGAGGAACAGCTCGGCGGCCGAGGCCAGGACGTCCTCGAACGGCTGCCGATGCGAGGCTCGGCTGTAGCGGGTTTCGAGCGCCCGCGTCTCGCGCCCGAACGCCGCCCAGTCGCCGGCGTCGGCGAGCTCGCGGAGCCGCGGCCGCCCGTGCATGACGACGGTGTCGCCGTCGTACCCGCTGAGCACCGTCCGCACGCCGGCCGCACGCCCGGCCTTGAGGTTGGCCCACATCGTAAAGTGGGCGCCCAGCATGAGGTCGTCGTCCACGAGCGGGACGATCTCGTCGAGCGCAGCCATCGGACTGAGCGGGGCGGCCTGCGAGACGTGTGACACCACCCCGCCCTGGTCCACGACGGCTTGGATATACTCGCGCTCGTCGAGCTCGGGGATGTCGTCGTGGACGGTCGAGAAGGTGTGGAGCGGACCTCTCCCCTCTTCGCGCAGGATGTCCCGAGCTACGACGGTGACGGACGACGAGTCGAGCCCGCCGCTAAGGTCTGCCCCGACCGGGAACGCCGACCGCGAGCGGGCGCGGACCGACTCTTCGAACCGCTCCCTGAATCCGGCCGCGTAGTCCTCGTCGCTCCACCCCGCCCCCACGCCTGGGTCGGGGCGGACTGTAAAGTGCTGCCATACGCGCACGCCACGATGATCGGCGGAGAGCGCGTGGCCTCCGAGGAGGGACTGGACGCCGCGGAGCGGAGTCCGCGCGGGGTCTCCCGGGTACCCGAGGAGGCGGTCAGCCAGGAACACCTCGTCCCGCTCGCCCGAGACGAATTCGCCCAGCGGCCGCGTAGCTGAGGCGAACGCGATCCACTCCCCCGGACGGTGGGCGTAGTACAGGGGCCGCGTCCCGAACGGGTCCTTCGCGCAGAACAGGCGCCGGCGCCGGCCGTCCCAGACCGCGAAGGAAAAGTCTCCGAGCACGTGGTCCGGGCAGTCTTCCCCCCACTCCGCGTAGGCGGCCAGGAGGAGGTCAGCGTCGGTGAGCGGCGCGCCCTGGGCGGGGAGGCCGAGCTCGTGGAGCGACCGCCGGAGGCGGCTCGCGAGGGCGTCGCGGTCGTCGACGCGGGCGTCGGCCACGAGCGCGAGAGGGCCGCGGACGAGCGGGAGCCGCTCGTGGAGCGACTCAGGCGTCGTGTGCAGCGCGCGGTGCGCGAGTGCGGCGACGCCGTCGGACCACGCGCCGTCGGTGTCTGGCCCGCGGTGGCGCATTGTGGCCGCCATCCGCTCGGCGTCTGGGGCGGCGACGGGGGCGCCGTCGAACCGGACGACTCCAGCGACTGCGCTCATCGTTCCTCCGCTGCCAGTGCGTCCTGAACCTCGTCGCGGCGACGGGCGGGGCGGAACGGGCTGTACACCACAGACGAGTCGCCGCCGCCCAGGACGATCCGGCCGTCGACCTCAAGCCAGGCGTGGGCGCCGATTCCGTCCTCGTCCCGGCGCACGCCGAGGCGGAGCGTTGAGGGGTAGCCCTTGCGGGCGAGGAGCCAGCGGCCGGCGATCGCCTGCGTCAGGCACGGCCGGTCGGCCAGGAGCGTCCGCCCCGCCCACGCTACGGTGCGCAGGAGCGCCGAGGCCTGCTGCGGGGGGACCTTGTCGGCCGACGCCGCACCGCCCGCCGAGGGCTCGAAAAGCCGAACCACGGTTCGGTACGGCAGTGCCCACAGAGCGATCCGCACGACGAGGAGCATCGGCAGCACGCGGGCCAGCGCCCCCCACGAGGCGCGAGGCAGCCGACGCGCCCGCCCGGCCGCCGAGAGCGTCCGGGCGAGCGGCCCGCGGTCAGGTGCTTTGGGGGTCGGCACGCGTGTCACGACGGGGTCTCAACCAACCCGCGCGACATCATCTCACCGACGAACTGCTCGACGTCGGCCCGGAGCTGCGCCGGGGCCACCTCGTACTCCTGCACCAGGAGGTCGACCAGGTCCGACACGGACCGGGGCTCGCTCAGCAACTCGAAGATCCGGGTGCCCACCTCGTTGAGCCCGAAGTACCGCCCCGACACCGGGTCGAGAAGGACGGACTCGCCCCCCAGATCGGCGGTCGCCACGGCGTCGGACACAATGATGGGGAGGTCAGGGGACAAAACGGCCATGCGATCGGTGAGCGTTGGAGGGCGTTGACGAAAAGGTACTCTACGGCCGGGCCGCAGGAGGGGCGGGGCGGCGGCCTACCCGTAGTGGGGCGCTAGGTCGGGGACCTGTTCGGCATCCTCGTCTTCGGGCGCGCCGGCGGCCGGCACATCGGGGGCCGCCACGTCGGGGGGCCGCGTCACGGAGGCCGGCGCCGAGGCGTTCGGGTCGACCTCGACGAGCTGCGGGCTGTCATAGGGGAGCCGGACGTAGCCCAGGCGGACGATAAGGCCGGCCGCGAGCGCCACGGCGGCCGCGACCGTCATCGCGACGCCCACCCCGCCCGTCGAGCTTGCCACGACGGCCAGCATGCCGAACCCGGCAGACACGAGGTAGAGCGCGGCGACGGCCTTCGGGACCGACATCCGGTCGGCCATCCGGTGGTGGATGTGGTCACGGTCGGCGGCGAACATCCCGCGCCGCTCGGCCACACGCCGCGCCATCGAGAGCGAGGTATCGAGGAGCGGGAACCCGAGAGCCAGGAGCGGAACGACCGGCGCCAGGGCCGGGTCGCTGTTGGCCGGGCTCGACAGCGTGTAGACGGCCAAGACGTAGCCAAGGAACAGGCTCCCCGAGTCGCCCATGAAGATCGACGCCGGGTTAAAGTTGTGGACGAGGAAGCCGGCCAGCGCCCCCACGAACACGAGCGCCACGAGCACGAGCGTAAGGTCACCCCGGATGCCGAACGCGAGCGCCATGCTCGCGAACGCAATCGCGACCACGCCCGACGCCAGCCCGTCGATCCCGTCGATCAGGTTGACCGCGTTGATCACGCCGACCACCCACAAGATGGTCAGCGGGATCGAGTACAGCGCGCCGAGATAGACGTCGGACCCGATAAAGGGGAGCGCGCTGAGGTCGATCCGGTACCCTCCGTGGAGGAGCGCGTAGGCAACCAGAACCTCGACGGCGAACTTGGGCTTGAACCCCATCCCGTGGACGTCGTCGTAGGCCCCGACGGCGACCATCGCGAGCGCCCCAACGTAGGCGATCGGGTGGAGCCCCGCCGCCCCGCCCAAGCCGGCCTGCCCGGCAGCCCACAGAACGAACGCCGTCGCGCCCGCGGCGCCGGCGAAGATGGCGATGCCCCCCGCCGACGGGGTTACCACACTGTGGAGCTTCCGGTGCCCGTCGGGCGCGTCGGTCCACGCCCAACGGAGGGCGGCCCGGCGGACGAGCACGGTCGCCACGGCCGTCACCCCGAAGGCGACGACGGCTCCGATCGTTGCGAGGAGGAAAAAGGGCATCGGGACCGGAAGGGCGTCGGGCGGAGAGGGGTGGCGACGGGCGGGGCGGGACGTGGGGAGCCTTCACGTCCTATGCCAGAAAGGGGCCGCCGCGTTTGGTGAGCCTTCCGAGTGCGTTTCGTTGACGGCGGGGTGGAGGCTCTTTTCTTGGGCCCCCGCTGCGCGCGGGCCGGGACGTTAACACGGCACAGAAGGCCGAGCCTCTAGGCGTCTGCCTAGTTGCCGAGCCCGTCGATTCGGAAGTACAGGAGCAGAAGCACGGAGACCACGGACGCCAGCCGGCTCACGAGCTCAAGGCCGTCCCGGAACGTGAACGGCTCCGGAATCGCCTCGTACTCGACCTCAGTCTCGATCACGTCGCCCGTCTCAAGGTTCGGGTGGATCTCGGGCTCGAGCACAAGTTGCTCGGCCGTCGCCTCGTAGATCGGGCGCCGCGTGCCCCCCTGCATGCGGAGGACCCGAACGATCGAGGTCGAGATCGCCCGCTCGGTCGAGTCGGTCGAGGCCGTGCCCCCTGCGAGGGCGAGGGCTTCCGTGAGGGAGATGCCTCTCTGGAGCCGGTAGACGCCGTTCCGTGCGCCGCCGCCGAGGACGTAGACCTCGACGCTGGGCGCCCCCTCCTCGACAAACTGGAAGAACGATGTCCCTTGGTTGATGATCTCGTTGACCGCCCCGATCTGGGCGGCCGAGGACGGCGCCATCGTGACGAGGAAGGCGAGCGACGCGACGAAGCGTGCGGCGGCGGGTCGGTTCATTGTCCGTTGTCTGTTTGGGTGGTCGTGGCGTCCGGTTCGCGGGCGGGGCGGCTGCGCGATGCGCCCCGGCCCGACCCGTAGGGGCCGTAGTTGGAGTAAGCCCCGTACTTCGAGTAGTGGCCGTAGGTGTAGGCGTAGCCGAGCGCCTTGTCGAGCGAGAATCGGTTGAGGACGGCGCCTACGACGCGCGCGCCCACGTCGTCGAGGTGGGCCAGCGCCTGCCGGACGTCGCCGACCTTGGACTTGCCGGAGCTCGTCATGAGGAGCGTGGCGTCGGCCTGGGTCGAGAGGAGCACGGCGTCGGTCGCCGCGAGCACGGGCGGGGTGTCGATGACGACGACGTCGACGACATCGAGGAGCGCCTGGAGGAGGTCGCGGAGCTCGGGCGAACCCAGGAGCTCCGAGGGGTTGGCGACGGTCGCGCGGCCGTCGCCGGGGCCGTCGAGCTCGTTCTCGACCGCGACGGCCCCGGTGGGGATGACGAACAGGTTGTCGACGGGGCCGGAGAACGCCTCCGGGAGGAGCGACGCGAGGCTCTCGGCGTCGGCGTAGCGGCCGCCGAGGACCTGCGCGAGGCCGTAGTCGACCGGGCTCCCGAACACCTCGTGGAGCCGCGGCCGCCGGAAGTCTGCGTCGATGAGCACCGTCTTCCGCCCCGCCTGGGCAAACGTGACCGCGAGGTTCGACGACGTCGTCGACTTGCCCTCGCCGGCCCCGGCGCTCGTGACCACGACCGTACGGACGACGGCGTCGGTCCGGCTAAACTGAACGGCGGTGCGGAGGTGGCGGAACGTTTCGGACGCCGGCGAGAGCGGGGCGTGGAGCGTGACGAGCTCGGGCGCGACGGGGCGGCCCCGGACCTCGACCGGGGCGTCCGACCCCAGCGCCTCCTTGATCGTCGGGGCCAGGTCAGGGACCGCCTCCAGGACCGGGACGCCGAGCGCCGAGACGTGCTCGGGCTTGTATACCCGGTTGTCGACCCGGTCGCGGGCTACGGCGAGCACGATCCCCAGGCCGAGCCCGGCGAGGAGCGCGAGCCCGAGCGTCTTGAACGGCGTCGTGCTTATCGGCGCGGAGGGCACAGACGCCCCCTTGAGAACGCGGGCGTAGCCCGGCTCCGACTCCTCGGCGACCGTCACCTGCTGGAGGCGTGAGGCGACGTTGGCGTAGGTCTGGGAGGCCGCGGCGCGCTCCTGCTGTGCCCGTTCAAGCGAGACGGCCTGCGAAGGCGCCCGCCCAAGCTGGCTATCGATCTGGCCGATCTGGCGGCCGAGCTGGGCGATCTGGCCCTGGAGACCCTGGATCTCGATCCGCTCCTGTGTCGCCTGCTCCTTGAGGTTGGCGATGAGCGAGAGGGCCTGCTCGGGGGCAGTCACCCCGCCCGCATCGAGGGCCTGGCCGACAAACTGGCCGGTCACCTCGCGCTTTTCCCGTTCGAGCTCCGAGATCCGGCCGCGGATGGCGCGCGCGGCAGACTCATCGATGGCCAGCCCGGCCGACTCGCGCCGCTCGTACGGCTGGAGCCGCTGGCGAAGCTCGGAGAGGGACTGCTCGATTTCGGCCACGCGACGGTCGGTGGCGTCGGAGACGCGGTCGGCGAGGCCGGGCGTGATGTCGCGGAGCTGGCCGTTGATCGAGGCCAGCTTGTTCCGGCGCGTCTGGAGGTTGATCTGGGCCGCGTCGCGCTGGGACTGGAGCGCGGAGAGCCGGCTCACGAGGGCGCTCGACCCGATCACGGCCGGGGTCGTCATGCGTCCTTCGAGCGTGGCGTCGGCCTCGTCGAGCTCGCCGCGGAGGCGGTCGGACTGCTCCTGGAGGAACTCGCGGGTGGTCGTGAGATACCCCCGGCTGGCGATCTGGGTCTGCGCGACGTACTCCTCAGCGTAGGCGTTGGCGAGCGCCGCGGCGGCCTCGGGGTCCGAGCTGACGGCGTTGATGCGGATGCCGCTGGACACGTTCCGGTCGGCAAGCTCGAAGTCCACGTTGCCCGGGGGGAGCTGGCCGTTGTCGCCGCCCAGCCGCTCCTGGACCCGCTCGCGGATGCCCCGCGACTGGTTGAGCACGAAGAGCTCGGTGTAGACCGAGCGGTTGTCGCGGACGAACGGGGTCGTCTCGCCGATGGGGGACGTCTCCGCCCCGCCCGCGGCGCGGTCGAGGTCGATGAGGACGAGCGCCGAGGTCGTGTAGAGCGGGCGCTGCGAGGACACGTAGGCCACGGCGCCCACGGCGACGAGCAGGAACACGCCGGCGATGATCCACCGCCGCCGGTAGAGCACGTCGAGGACCTCCTCGATCTTCCGGCCCTGGGCGCTGCCAGGCGGGCGGGTGGGGCGGGGACGGTCAGCGGCCATGGGATGGGCAGACTAGGGAGACAAACAATACGGACGTGGGGCCTAGCATGCGGCCCGGGCCGCACGCAATCGGGCGGGGAGGAATAACGCACACGCCGTACCGGGCTCCCCTAGACGGGCGTGCGGCGACGGCGGACCGTAACGGCAGGTCCACCGTCGGGGTCCTTGTTCTCGAAATGCTCTCGCCGTGCGGCGCGGCGGCGATACCGGCCGTCCACTATTCGAGTCGTGCGCATGGCCCCGTTTCTCGCCCTCCTCCTCCTCCTGTCCTCGCCCACCCCGCCCGACGCCGCGGGTTGCGCCGGGCGGACCGGTTCGGGCGCCACCCTCCTCATTCCGGCCCGCCCCGCCCTCTCCCGGGCGGGCGGTCCGCTCGAGGTCGGCGACGAACTGTCGGTCCTCGCCCCCGACGGGCGGTGCGTTGGGGCGGGGCGGTGGGGCGGGGCCGGCGCCGCGCTCACGGTCTGGGCCGACGACCCGACGACGGCTGAGGCCGACGGGCTCCGGCCGGGCGAGCCCGTCCGCCTCGTGGTCCGCACGCCGGCCGGGGACTACGCCGACGGCGACGTCGTCGTCACGTTCGAGGCCGGGTTCGGCGTCGAGGGCGGCTACCAGCACCACGGCCTCTACGCCGTCGCCGTGGAGCCCGGCGAGATCGTCCCCGCCCCGCCCGCGCCGCGTCTGATCGTGGTGAACGAGGTCGAAGTCGACGCGGCGGGCGCCGGCGCGTTCGTGGAGCTCCGCAGCGCGGACTCTGGGCTCGCGCTCGACGGGCTCCACCTGGCCCTCGTCGACGGGGGCGGGGCGGTGTACGCGTCCGTCGACCTGAGCAGCCACACGACGGGCGCCGACGGGCTCTTCGTGGTCGGCGGAGCCGAGGGCGGGGCGGCGTTGGGCGAGGTCCAGGCCGGCGTCGGGGCCGTCGCGGTCTACGACCACGAGGTCGCGGTCGGCTCGCGGGCCGGCGCCGGCGGGCTCGTCGACGCCGTCGTGTTCGGGCCGGAGGGGGCGGGGCGGTCGGACGACCTGCTGGCCCGGCTCGGCCAGGCGGTCCAGTACGTCGAGGCCCAGGGCGCGTCGCTCCAGCGGCTCGACCTCGCCGGCGGCGGCGGCCCGTTCGCGTCGGCCCTGCTCCACCCGCGCGCGGCCACGCCGGGCGCCGGCAACGGCCGCGAGGTGACGGTGGACCGGACGGCCGAGGTCCAGGACGGCGCCGGGCTCCGCCTGGTCTCGGTCCCCGTTGTGAGCGCGGACGGGGAGCCCAAGGCGGTCGGCGACCTGGCTGCGATCAACCTCGTCCGCGGCGTGGCCGGGGGCGACCACCCCGCCCAGTACCCGGGCGCCCAGCCCAACGTGCTCACCGCGTTCGACAACGCGGGCGGCGGCTTCGTCGCGCCGGCGTCGACGGACGAGGCGCTGGCGCCGGGGGACGGGTTCTTCTGGCACTGGTTCGACGAGGAGGCGGCGCCGTCGGCGGCCGACGGCGGGGGGACGAGCTGGGGCCACGCCCTGGAGAGCGAGGCGTTCGCGTTCACGACAACGGGCGTGCCAATCGACGACGCGCTCCTGAGCGGCCCCTACGAGCGCGAGGTGAGCGCTCCGACGGACAGCGGCGTCTACCTGATTGGAAACCCGTACCCGTACCCGCTCCGCCTGAGCGGGGTGACGGTCGCGGGCGGGGCGCTCCAGACGACGGTGGCGGTGTGGGACCCGGCCCGCGGCACCTACGAGGATCTTTTTTCCGGCCCCGACGGCACCGATGACGTGCTGCCGGTGTGGGGCGGGGCGGTGGCCGAGGTGTACGCGCCGCGTGGCTCGTTCACGGTCGTGACCACGTCGGCGGCCGTCGACCCCACGGCCGCCGCCCCGGTCGAGGCCGCGGCCCGGCGCCAGACGGCCACGACCGCCGCCCGCCTCAGCCTCGAACTCTCGGGCACGCTCGAGGGCGGGGCGGCCGTCGCCGACGCCTCGGCGCACGTCCGGTTCGTCGAGGGCGCCGAGGCCGGGTGGGACGTCCACGACGGGTCGAAGCTGACGCCGCCGACTGAAGCCTTCGCGCTCGTCGCGCCGGTCGGGCAGCGCGACGGCGAGCTGCGACGGCAGCGCGTGCTCTCGCTCCCGACGGCGCTCTCGGCCCCGCGCGCGGTGCCGATCGCGTTCGCGGCGTCCGAGGGCGGGGCGTTCACGCTCCGCTGGGACGTGGCCACGCTCCCGGCGGGCTGGGGCGCCCGGCTCCACGACCTCAAGACGGGCGACGCGGTCGACCTCCGGGGCCAGACGTCGTACGCGTTCGAGACGGGCGGGGCGGCCCCGTGGTCCGAGCGGTTCGAGGTCGTCGTCTCGCCGGCGGCGACGGCCGGCGAGGCGGTCGCCGAGCGTGAGACGACGGTGGGGCCGGCCTACCCGAACCCGGCCGTCGGCCCCGTGCGCCTCGACGTCCACGCGGCGACGGCCCAGCGCGTGGCGGCCGACGTGTACGACGCGCTCGGGCGCCGCGTGGCGCGGGCCTACGAGGGCTCGGTCGGGGCCGGGACGCCGGCGACGGTGTCCGTCGACACGAGCACGCTCGCGCCGGGCCTCTACATGGTCCGCGTCGAGGGTGAGACGTTTGCCGAGACGCGCCGGATGGTCGTGGCCCGCTGAGGCCGCCCCACCCGACTGCCGCCCCGCCCTCTCTGTCGAGGGCGGGGCGGCTCTGCGTTAGAGCACCCTTCGGGTGGGTACCGGGTACGAGGTACGGCCCGATCTGACCTCGGCGCGCGCGGTCCTCGTACCGAGTACCCCGTACCTCCCTGCACGTCAGCTTTAGGCGTCGTCGTCCGGCGTGGTGAGCGGCTCGTCGAAGGCGGCCGAGACCTGGCCGACGTCCTTGAGGTCGGCCGCCCCGCCCCGGTCGGCGTCCACGACGACGTTGTCGGAGTCGATCTCGCGCTCGACCGTCACCTGGTAGCGCATAAAGTCTTCCGAAGCTCCGCCCGGGCCGGCGTCCCCGCCCGAGATCGGGATGGCCTGAATGACCGTCCAGCCCTGGCCGACCTTCCGGCCGATCTCGGTCATCAGCGCGTCCTGGTCGTCGTGGTCCTCGGTGTTGACGCTGACGAGGATCGTGTTCTGTTCTTTCTGCATGGGAAGCGCGGGGCGGGGTGGGAACGGGTCGGGTCAACGCGTGCGCCCGGGCGGGGTTCAGGGCGCGCGGCCCCCTCCCCCACCCCGCCCGCGCCTAAAGCCACCCTTTCGAGAGCGCCCAAAACACGGCGGCGGCGTGGACGCCGTGGGCGATCCGCCCCGACTCCACGAGGTCCGGCAGCGAACGGGCTGGCACGAGCCGGACGCGGAGGTCCTCGGCCTCGTCGGGCGCGGGGTCCGCGACGCGCCGGGCGCCCCGGGCCACGTAGACGTGGCCGTAGTTCGTGTGCCGCCCGGGCTCGACGGCGAGCCGCCCCAGCCGCTCCCAGTCGTCCGAGGCGTAGCCCGTCTCCTCCAGCAGCTCGCGCCGGGCCGCCTCGGCCACGTCCTCGCCCGTATCGACGGCCCCGGCCGGGAGCTCGAGCAGGACGCGGTCGATCCCGTAGCGGTACTGCTCGACGAGGACGGCCTCGCCGGCGTCGGTCAGCGCGAGCACGCAGGCCCAGTCGGGGTACTCGGCCACGTGGTACTCGTCGAGGACGTGGCCGTTGGGGAGGCGGACGCGGTCCTCGCGGAGCGTCAGCCACCACCGGTCGAGGAGCGTCCGGGAGGCGAGCGTGGTCCAGGAGCGCGGGGCGTCGTCCATCGGGGCGGGGCAGGGAGCGGGAAGAACGCACGCCCCGCTCCGCCCCGCCCGCTCCGGCGCCCTCCCCGCCCGGCGAACCGGCTGAGACCCGGTGAAGACGCCCGCCCCGCCCCGCCCCCCGCGTTGACAGACGCGGGCGGGGCGGCGTACTTTGGGCGCTCGCTCGGCACCGCATGCCGGGCCGACGTGCGAGACTAGCTCAGCTGGTAGAGCGCCACCTTGCCAAGGTGGAGGTCGCGGGTTCGAGTCCCGTGTCTCGCTCCAGGACCGACGGCCCTCCCCACTCGGGGAGGGCCGTTTTTCGTTGGGGCGGGGCGGTCGTGCCCACGCCGTGCCGTAAACGAACGCGCCCGCCGCCGGGTGGGGCAGCGGGCGCGGAGCAGACGAGACGGGCGGGGACTACATGCGCCCCTCGATCACACCGCAGCCCTGCGGCGTGCCCGAGTCGCCGGCCGGGTCCGTTTCGAGATCGTCGCGGCCGGAGTGGATCACGATGGCGTGACCAGCGACCGGGTACTCGTCCGGGCCGTAGCCGCCGACCGTGACCGTGGTCTCGACGGTGCCGTCGGCGTCGACCGAGATGTTGCCCAGGTCACCCTTGTGCTTGTTCTGGGAATCGTCGGTGGGGGCGCCGTGGTCGTTCGTGCCGAGGGGGTCCCAGTGGCCGCCCGAGGCGCCGGCCGGCTCCATCTGGCCGTCGCCGTCCTTGTCGGCTGCGGAGCACGCCGGGTTCTGGTGAATGTGGATGCCGTGCATGCCGGGCGTGAGGCCGCTGAGGCTCACGTCCACCATGAGGTCGTCGCCGCTCTCCCGAAAGCGGACCGTGCCCTGGGCGCTGGCGCCGGCGTCCGACGTCGGGCGGACGATGGCGGCGGCGGTGGTCTCGGCGTCGTCCTCGAACAGGCCGGTCACGGCGTCCCACGTGTCACCGGCCGCGTCGGCGACGGCGTCCCCGACGTCGACGGCGATGTCGGCGGTCTCGTCGGCTACGTCCGTAGCCACGTCGGCCGTCTCGTCGGCCACTTCCTCGGTGGTCTGGCAGGCGGGGAAAAGAAAGAGCCCAGCGGCGAGGAGGGCGGGGAGGGGAAATGAGCGCATGTGCGGAGGGGAGGGTTCTGGAGAAGAGCCACCTGTCCTACGCGCCGCGCCCGTCGCCGAGCCCGCAGCGCGCCAAAACTCAGGGATCGCACCACGCCGTCCCGCCCTCAGCCGCCCTAGGCGTCGGGCGGGACGGCCGCGGGCGGGGTGGCCCAGGGTGTCGGGAGCGGCCCTTTGCGGACGACGCCGCACCCGACGGGGCGGCCGGACGCCCCATCCGGCTGGGTTTCCAGGTCGTCGCGCCCGGCGTGCACGACGACGGCGTGGCCCTCGACCGACGTCGGCCCCGAAAAGGACAGGAGCGAGTCGACGACGACGCCGGCGGCGACCCCGTCGGGGCCAGCGGTGATGTTGCCCAAGTCGCCCGCGTGGTGGCTGACGACGACCGACGACGGCGCGCCGTGCAGGCTCACGAGCGGGTTGAGGTGGCCGCCCGCCGCCCCGCCCGGCGTCCCCGCCGAGTCCGGCGCGCAGGAGGTGCCTTCGTGGACGTGGAACCCGTGCTCACCCTCGGTCAGCCCTTCGATGCGGACGCGGGCGCGGAGCAGGCCGTCGACGGGGCGGAACGTGACGGTCCCCGAGACGCCGGACCCGCCGACCCCGGTGATGACGGCCGAGGCCACGTCTGCGTCCGGCGTCGCCGCCTCTGGCCCGGCGTCGGCCGTGAACGACGGCTCGGACGCTCCCGCGGGCGGGGCAGGATCGCCCACGCACGCCGCGAGGGCGACCAAGAAAAGTGCAGCGAGCAGGGCGGTGAGCGGCTTCATAGGGCGGGGCGGGGTGGCGTCGGGGGGCGCGTCCGCCCCGCCCCGCACGCGCCGTGCCAACGGGGGTCGCACAGTCCTACGACCGGCGGACGGCGCCGCGCGTCGAGACGGTGCGGCCGAGGCGCGGCGACCACAAACCGTCGGCGTCGATGGCGTTCGTGACGGCCGGCTCGCTCGGGTCGGCCACGTCCGAGCCGTCCAGGTCGAGGATCTCGGTCGGGTTGTTGTCGGCGTCGACGAGGACGACGCGGGGCCGGTGGGCCGCGGCCTCGTCGGGCGTCATGTCGGCGTAGGCGATCACGATGACCTGGTCGCCCGGCGCCACGAGCCGCGCGGCCGGGCCGTTCAGGCACACGGTCCGGCTCCCGGGCGGGGCGGGGATCGTGTAGGTCTCCAGCCGCGTGCCGGCGTTCACGTTGAGGACCTGGACGCGCTCGTACGGGAGCAGCCGCGCGGCCTCCATCAGCTCGCGGTCGAGCGTGATCGAGCCCTCGTAGTACAGGTCAGCTTCGGTCACCGTCAGGCGGTGGAGCTTCCCCTTAAACATCGTGACGGTCATGAATGGCGGGGAGGGATGGGGGATGGAGGCATAGAGGGATGAGGGGGCGCTCGTGGTCGCGCCGTTTCTGCTCATTCCTCCATCCCGTACCCCTTTAATCCCTCACGATGAGCGTGGTGTTGTCGATGAGGCGGGTGTCGCCGAAGAACACGGCGAGCGCCGCAAGGTACCGGCCCCCCGAGGGGCCGCGCGCGGCGAGCGTGTCGACGGGCTGGAGCGCCTCGGCGTCGACGACCTCGGCGTACTGGACGCGCGCGAGCGGGGCGGCCTCGACCTCGCGCCGGAGCAGCGCTTCGAGGGCCGCCGCCGACCGCTCGCCCCGCTCGACGGCGGCCTCGGCGGCCACGAGCGCCTGGTGCAGCACGATGGCCTGCGCCCGCTCGTCGGCACCGAGGTAGCGGTTCCGCGACGAGAGCGCGAGCCCGTCCGCCTCGCGCACGACCGGGTGCCCGACGACCTCGACGCCGAACCCGAGCTCGGCCGTCATCCGCCGGAGCACGGCCAGCTGCTGGGCGTCCTTCTGGCCGAACACCGCGAGGTGCGGGCGGCACGCGAGGAGCAGCTTGGCCACGACCGTCGCGACGCCCTCGAAGTGGCCCGGCCGGTGCGGGCCGCACAGGTGCCGCCCCAGCGCGCCGACCGAGACGGTGGTCGTGGGCGGGAGCCCGAACGGGTACATCTCGGCCGCCGTCGGCGCGAAGACGGCGTCCACCCCGCCCGCGCGCTCCAGCGCGTCGAGGTCGGCGGCGAGCGTGCGCGGGTAGGCGTCGAAGTCCTCGCCCGGCGCGAACTGCGTCGGGTTGACGAAGACCGAGACGGTCACGTGGTCGCCCCGGCGGCGGGCGTCTCGGACGAGGGCGAGGTGGCCCTCGTGGAGCGCCCCCATCGTAGGGACGAGGGCGAGGCGGCGGCCGGCGGCACGGGCGGCGTCGGCGGCCGCCTGCATGGCGGCGACGGTGCGGATCGGGTCCAAGAGGACGGAGGACGGGGAAAGAAAAGAAGCGGCCGCCCCGCCCGACCGCTCCGGCAGGGGCGGGGCGGGCGCTCTGCTCGCGGCGGGGCTGGCACGGGGCGGGGCGGGGCAAGTTCGTTGAGATCCCCCGAACCGCGCCCGCCCCGCCCGGTAGAGATCTGTGCGGCCGCGGGCGGGGCGGCCCGCACTCGTCCGACCACCCCGCCCCCTCCCCTCCTCCGCATGTCCGACTTCCGCACCGAGACCGACTCGCTCGGCCCCGTCCAGGTCCCCTCTAGCGCCCTCTACGGCGCCCAGACGCAGCGCGCCCGCGACAACTTCCCCATCTCGTCGCTCCGCTTCCCCCGCCGCTTTATCGAGGCGCTGGGGACCGTGAAGGCGGCGGCGGCGCGCGCCAACCAGGACCTCGGCCTGCTCGACGAGGCCACGGCGGGCGCGATCGCCGACGCGGCCGAGCAGGTCCGCCGCGGGGACCTCGACGGCGAGTTCGTGCTCGACATCTTCCAGACGGGCTCGGGCACGTCGACGAACATGAACGCCAACGAGGTCATCGCGACCGTCGCGGGCCGCGCGCTGGCCGGCGCCGACTCGGGCGAGGGCGGGGCGGTGCACCCGAACGACGACGTCAACATGGGGCAGTCGTCGAACGACGTCATCCCGACGGCCATGCACGTGGCGGCGCGCGTCGGGATCGAGACCGAGCTGGTCCCGGCGCTGGAGCGGTTCGCCGCGAGCCTGGAGGCCAAGGCCGCCGAGTTCGACGACGTGGTCAAGTCGGGGCGGACGCACCTCATGGACGCCACGCCGGTCCGCCTGGGCCAGGAGTTCGGGGGCTACGCGGCCCAGGTGCGCAAGGGCGTCGAGCGCGTGCGCCGGGCCTCGGACGAGCTGGCCGAGCTCGCCCTGGGCGGGACGGCGACGGGCACCGGCATCAACCGGCCCGAGGCGTTCCCCGAGGCGGCCATCGGCACCATCTCGGAGATGACGGGGCTCAGCTTCCGCGAGGCCGACAACCACTTCGAGGCGCAGGCGGCGAAGGACGCCTACGTGAGCGCGGCCGGCGCCCTGAACACGGTCGCCGTGTCGCTCATGAAGATCGCCAACGACGTCCGCCACCTCTCGTCCGGCCCCACGAGCGGGCTCGCCGAGATCAGCCTGCCGGCCGTCCAGCCGGGCTCGTCGATCATGCCGGGCAAGGTGAACCCGGTGATGTCGGAGGCCCTGATGATGGTGTGCGCGCGCGTCATGGGCAACGCCGTCACGGTCACGGTCGGAGGCCAGCACGGCAACTTCGAGCTCAACGTGATGATGCCGGTCATGGCCCACGCCATGCTGGAGTCCATCGAGGCGCTCTCCGGCGCGCTCGACGCCTTCCGCGAGCGGTGCCTCGACGGCATCATGGCCAACCGCGACCGCGCCCGCGAGCTGCTGGAGAAGAACCCGTCGATCGCGACGGCCCTTAACGGCGACATCGGCTACGACGCGGCCTCGAAGGTGGCCAAAAAGGCGGCCGCCGAGGGCCGCTCGGTCCGCGACGTGCTCCAGGAGATGGACCTCATCCCGGCCGATCGGATCGACGCCGTGCTCGACGTGCGGAGCATGACGGAACCCGGCATCCCGGGCGAGTAGCCCGCCCCGCCCCGGTCGTCTCGACTCATCTCGCGCCCACCCCACCCCGCTCGCGCGCTGGGGCGGGGCGGGGCGGAGAAGCGGCCGCCCCGCCCTCGCAGATCCCGCCGACCACGCGGGCGGAGGGTGAGGAGCACGCGGTCTCGGCCGGTCACGCGTCCGGGATGGCCGCACCTCTGGGCGGGGCGGTCCTGGAGGGCCGCCAGGGCTTCCCCGGTGAGCGATCTTCGGGAACGCTCACCCCACCCCGCCCGCGCATGTTCGGACGCGTCCTGGCCGGCCTCGGCCTGTTCCTCCTCTTCTTCGCCGTCTACGGCGTCTTCATCGAGCCCCGGATCCTCCTCGACGACAAAAAGTTCGTGGCCGAAGTCCCTGACCTGCCCCCCGCGTGGGACGGGAAAAAGGTGGCGCTCGTGGCCGACTTCCAGTACGGGATGTGGCTCGACAACGTGGGCATGATGGAGGAGACCGTCGAGGACGTCGTCGACGAGGGCGTCGCGCTCCTGCTCGTGGCCGGCGACTTCCTCTACAAGCCGGACTCGACGAAGGCCGAGGAGGTCGTTGAAATCCTCCGCCCCGCCCTCGCCGCTGGCATCCCGGTCGTGGCCGTGCTCGGCAACCACGACTACTCGCTGATGAAGAAGGACAGCGACGAGCGCCCGCCGATCGCCGAATACCTCGCCGAGCGGCTCCGGGCGGCCGGCGCGACGGTGCTCGAGAACGACGCCGTCGCCGTGCCGGCGCCCGGCGGCGGTGATCCGCTGTGGGTGGCTGGGATCGGGTCTGTGTGGGCCGAGAACAGCCGCCCCGACCGCGCCCTCGCCGCCGTCCCCGACGGGGCCGCCCGGCTGGTCCTCATGCACAACCCCGAGTCGTACCGCCAGATCCCCGCCGACGCCGCCCCACTCGCGTTCGCGGCCCACACGCACGGCGGCCAAGTCCGCGTCTTCCCCGGCGAGCACAGCTCGTGGCTCGACATCGTCCGCGAGGGCGAGACGATCGCCGACGGGTGGGCGGCCGACTCGATCGGGGCGCCCGGCAACCGGCTCTACGTGAACCGCGGCGTCGGCTTCTCGACGGTCCCCGTCCGCATCAACTGCCGGCCGGAGCTGACCGTCGCCACGCTCCGCCCCGCCCGTGGGGCGCTCCCCGAGTCGCCGCCCCGCCGGACCACCGACGGCTAGAAGGGCGCGCGCTACGGCGTGAGCGCCGGGTCGCGGAGGGCGGGGTCGCCCTCGCGGGCGAGCAGCCGGTTCCACCCGCCCACGAGCAGGCCCGACACGACGGTTCCGATCAACGCCATCCCCGACAGGCTCAGCGTGAGCAGCCACGTCCCGCGCCGGTGGTTGCCGAGCACGATCTGGTCGGTCTCAGGCGAGACCACGATGGGGATCCGCATGGCCTCGCCCTCGGGGACGTCGAGTTGGTCGGCTTCGATCTCCTTGAGCAGGATGATCGGGAGCTCGACGCGGCGCTCGACTGGCGCCGCCGCCCCGGGCGGGGTGTAGCGGAGGTCGACCTGGCCCGCCGTGATCTCGCTCCGCTCGCGGAGGTTGAGGCCTACGACCTCGGCCTGCACCGTCTGCCCGTCGGCGTCGACCGCGCGCTGCTCCATCCCGGCCCGGAACGTGGCCACGGCGATGACGAGGAGCAGCAGCGGGAGCGCCCACAGCAGGCGCGCGGCGACCGGGTTCGAGAGGAAGTTCATAGACGGGCGGGGCGGACCCAAAGGGCGGGGTGGCGAGACAACGGCCGCCCCGCCCCTCGGTTGCCCGCCGCGGCCGAGTTCGCGGGGA
>NZ_JAVRHT010000090.1:0-1151 GCF_031846415.1 Rubrivirga litoralis
ATACCAAATCCGGCTACTCTGTTGAGGTATGGTCAGCGCCGCCGGGCCACCAGTGATACAGCGTCCGGCTCTGGATCCTGGCCGGCTGGTCGGTGAGCGACACGCACGTCTCGCCCAGTACCGCTTCCAGATCGGCGAGACGCTCGAACACCCGGTTCGCCAGCCGCTCGTCGGTCAGCTCCCACAACCGCTCGGCGGGCATCAACTCTGGGCTGTACGGCGGCAGGTGCTCGAAGGCGAGCACGCCGTCGGCCTCCAATGCGAGCGTCTCCGCCGACATGTGCCACCCGGCTTGGTCGAGCACTAGAAGGACCGCCTGCTCGCGGCTTCGCAGGAAGGCAGCCGTGATCTCGCAGAACATCGCCGAGTTGACCGAAGGCGCTAGCCAGAACTCGCTCTCGCCCGTCTCGGGGCACACGAAGGCGTAGACGTAGAGCCACTCGTAGCGCGGACGGACGGCGACCTGTGGACGCTCGCCGCGGCGCGCCCACGTCCGGCGCAGGATCGGCTTGAGCCCGACCCGGTGCTCGTCCATCGCCCACACCTCGACCGAGCGCTCGGCGCGGGCCGCCTCAACCTGCGCGACGAGCTTGTTTTTTGAACGCCGCTTGCGCGGCCGGATCTGCGTTGTCGTGGTGCGGGCGCGGGGTCTGCGCCGAGAAGCCGAGGCGGACGAGCCACTCCCAGCCGCGCTGGTCGTGGACGTGTTCGCGCCCGGTGGCGGCCTCGATCCAGCGGGCGACCTTAGGTCCGCTCCACAGCCCGCCGTCGGGCGCGGTGCCAGAGGCGAGCGCGGCGTCGAGATCTGCCTGCTGCGCCGTGGTCAGCATGGCCGGTGCGCCGGGGTGGTCGTGGCGACGGTCGCGCATGGCCTCGGGTCCGCCGTCGTTGTAGCGGTGGATGAGGGAGCGGACCCAGAGCGGGGTGTAGCCGGTCACCTCGGCAATGTGTGCCGTGGATCGGCGCAGGGTCTTGAGCCAGATGACCTGCCAGCGGGCGCGCTCGGTGGCGTCACGGCAGGCGCGGAAGCGAGCGCGGACCTCCGCGTCAGGCAAGTGGTCGGTGAGCGAGAGCGTCCGAGACATGGCGAGCCGGAGGCGAGTGGACCGCTCAGACCGCGCGACCAGAAAGAAAGCTCCCGGATCTGGTAT
>NZ_JAVRHT010000091.1:0-1089 GCF_031846415.1 Rubrivirga litoralis
GGGACTGGGGACTGGGGACTGGGGACTGGGGACTGGGGACTGGGGACTGGGGACTGGGGACTGGGGACTGGGGACTGGCAAGATGGCCGCCCCGCCCCGCTCGTGGCAGGGGCGGGGTGGTGAATTGCCCGGAATGGTCCACCCCGCCCTTTGGAAAACCGTCTGATAGGATTCTCCCTCCCCCACCGGGCAGGGCTGTTAAGTTCTGAGGATCGAGAGCATCTCTCGCACCCGGCTCGCCAGCCGCGACCGTGCCGCCGTCGGCGACCACTCCCCGTTGTGCCGCAGTACCGACAGCGTCACGCCCCGGATCAGCGACAGCACCGCCGCACCGGCTTTCGAGCGCACACCCCCGGTGTCCTCTCGCTGGAGCGCATCCTTGCACCAGTGGACCCGGTTCTCGACGTGCCAGTGCCACCGGACGACCTCCGCCAGCCGGGCGGCTCCGTCGGTCCGGCTCGTCACGTACAGCCCGGTCCGCTCGTACGCCTCGCCGTCGCGCACGCCTGAGCGCGTCACCCGCACCACACGTCCGACCTCGGGCCAATCGTCGTGCCACGCCGGTGGGGCGTAGACCTCGACCACCCGCCGGACCACGCGGCCCCGCGTCCGTTCGGTCGTGTCGCTCACCGACAGCGGCTCGCCGTCGGTCTGCGCCTCGCACTCAGCGTAGAGCCGGCGGCAGTTCCGCTTCAGTTTGACGAGCCAGTCGCCACCGGCGTCGCGGACCGCGCGGAGCGTTTTTTTGAGCAGTGCAGCGCGTCGAGCGTCACCGTGGTGTCCGTCAGGTCGAGCGCTGCCGCGAGGTCGGCGATCAAGTCCTGCGCTGCGGCGATCTCGCTGGTCTCGCCGTTGCGGTAGGCCGTCGCCGAGGCGACGAGCCCGGAGCGGACGCCGTAGGCGGAGACGAGCGCCACGAAGTCCTGCTGCGCGGCGCCGTGGCCGGAGACGGTCGAGCGGACGGCCTTGGCGTCGACGGCGAGGACCTCGCCGTCGGGGAGCCGGGCGGTGGCCCAGGCGCGGAAGGCGGCCGAGAGCGCGGCGGGGTCGACGGCCTGCAAGACGGCCCGGACGGTGACGTGGGACGGG
>NZ_JAVRHT010000092.1:0-996 GCF_031846415.1 Rubrivirga litoralis
CAGCGTAGCTCAGTCGGGTAGGAAGGCGTAGCCGCAGTGCGCGATCCACCCGGAGGCGTCCGATGGTGTGACCGCGGAAACGGCTTCGTCGAGCGCGTCGAGCAGCGCGTCCCGGGCGTCGGCCAGCTTCTGCTTGACGATCGCCTTCACCTTCGACCACATCGGCTCGATCGCGTTGAGATCCGGGCTGTACGGCGGCTGCGGGAGCACGCGGGCACCGACGGCCTCAACGAGTGCGATTGCAGCCGGGCTGTGGATCCGGGCGTTGTCCCAGATCACTACGTCGCCCTCCTCCAAGCACGGCACCAGGCTCTCGGCCACGAACGCCTCGAAGTGGGGGGCCTTGACGGACCCCTCGTGTGCCCGCACCGACCCGCACGTCGCGGCCATCCACCCGATGAGGTTGACCCGCTTGCCGACCCGGAAAGGGGCGACCTCGACGCACCGCGTGCCGATGGGCGCGAACCCGTACGCCGACCGCGCGCCGATCTGAATCCCCGACTCGTCGACGAAAACCAACCGCTCGGCTGGGATCGCCGCGACCTCCGCCAAGAACGCCTCGCGCTTGGCGACCACATCCGGGCGGAAGCGCTGGGAGGCGATCATGGACTTTTTTTTCGGGTGACCCGCCACAGACCCAGCATCCGCTGGACGGTCTGGCGGCTGATGGCGCGTCCGGTGTCGGCCTCGAACCGGCGGGCGATGGTCGCGTGCGGCATCGAAGGGTTCTCGGCGAGGTACCCGTCGAAGAGCGGGCGGTCGTCGTCGGTCACGAGCGGGGTATGGCCACCGCCGTGGGGCCGAGGCTCGACGGACCCCTGAATGCGGTCGAGGTGGCGGAGCCGGTGGACGGTCGAGACGGAGACGCCGAAGCGGGCGGCGACGACGGGGGCAGTGGCCGAGCGGGCGGCGTCGAGGACGCGGCGACGGAGGTCGACGGAGAGCGGGGCGGGCATGGCCGAAGCTACCCTGTCAACCCGGGATGGCTTCGCTGTA
>NZ_JAVRHT010000093.1:0-858 GCF_031846415.1 Rubrivirga litoralis
TGAATCAACCCGGGTTTGCCGGAGACCGGATTACGTGAGTGCCGCCTCGGTGACCTGAGTCTCCAAGCGGCGGTAGAAAGCGTCTTCGTACTCGGCTGGCGGAAGGTAGCCGAGAGGCTCGAGCAGGCGCCGCTCGTTGAACCACCACACCCATTCCAGCGTGGCGAGTTCGACGTCTTCGAGGCCGCGCCACGGCCCGTTGCGGTGGATCTCCTCGGTCTTGAACAAGCCGATCACCGTCTCAGCCAGGGCGTTGTCGTAGGAATCTCCCTTGCTTCCGACCGACGGCTCGATGCCCGCCTCGGAGAGCCGCTCGGTGTAGCGAATGGACAGGTATTGAACGCCCCTATCGCTATGGTGAACGAGGGGATCGTCGCCGACCGAGCGCTCGCAGATGGCCTGCTCCAGCGCGTCGAGCGCCAAGTCGCTCCGCAGCGAGTTCGACACGCGCCAGCCGACGATGCGCCGCGAGAACACGTCGATCACGAAGGCGACATAGACGAAGCCGCGCCAGGTGGCGACGTAGGTCAGGTCCGACACCCAGAGCTGGTTGGGGCGCTCGGCGGTGAAGTCGCGCTCCACCAAATCGAGCGGGCGCTCGGCCAGATCCGCCGGTACGGTCGTGCGGACACGGCGGCCCCGCGTGACGCCGCGCAGACCCATTGTGCGCATCAGCCGGGCGACGGTGCAGCGGGCGACCACGAAGCCTTCGCGTTTCAACTGCTTCCAGACCTTCTTTGCGCCGTAGACCGAGCGGTTCTCGTCCCACACGCGCTGGATCTCAGCACGCAGGGCCTCGTCGCTCTGTGACCGCGCCGAGCGCAGGGCCGGATCGGACTGGCGGGCTTTGGCGGCGTA
>NZ_JAVRHT010000094.1:0-756 GCF_031846415.1 Rubrivirga litoralis
CAGCGTGACGGCGTAGCTCTGATCGGGTAGCTTCACCGCTCCGCCCAAGCTATGGCGATCTCGACCGACCTCCGCCGCCGTGCCGTCGAAGCCTACGAGCGAGGCGACGGTTCTATTCCCGCCGTGGCCGCCCGCTTCGCTGTCGGTGAGGCGTCGCTCGGACGCTGGCTCCGACGCAAGCGCGACACCGGGTCGGTCGAACGCGCGCCGCGCGCCGGCGGCAATCCGCGCCGCGTCACCCCGGACGGAGAGGCCCTGCTCCGCGCTTGGCTCGACGACGACCCGTCGGTCGCTCAGCACGTGCTCGCCGACCGGCTTGCAGAGGCTGGGCAAGCGCGCGTCAGCCAGCAGACCGTCGGGCAGACGCTCGCCCGGATGGCGCTGACGCTCAAAAAAAGTCCTTCCGAGCCGTCCAGCGGCTCCGGCCCGACGTCGTAGCCGAACGCGCCGAGTTTGCCGCGTGGCAACCGACCGTCGACGGCGCGCGCGTGGTGTGCGTCGACGAGAGCGGCATCGTCGCCGGTGGTCGCGTGAGCTACGGCTACGCGCCGCGTGGCGAGCGGTGCGAGGAGCACGCGCCGTACCGGAAGGGAAAGCGCACGAGCCTGATCGGCTGGATGGGACTCGGCCGCGGCGGCGTCGTTGCCGTTGGGGGGAGCGTCAACGGCGACGTGTTCGAGCGGTTCGTGCGCGACCACCTGTGCCCCAACCTGCGGCGTGGCGACATCGTGATCTGGGACAACCATTCGGTCCATA
>NZ_JAVRHT010000095.1:0-469 GCF_031846415.1 Rubrivirga litoralis
GGAACTGTTGACCGCCTCGATCGCCGTGTCGATGGTGGTGATGGACGCCTGTGCATTGGCAGCCGTGTCAACGGTGAGCGTGCCAGCCACGGTGCCGGCAAAGTCGTCGGTGCCGATCCCGAGCGTGGCGACGTTCGCGGCCCCGATGTCCACGCCGAAGGTGTCGGCCGCACTGGCGCCGACCTGGAAGTTGAGGGCCAGGTCGCCCGCGTTTGTCGGACTGCCCGCGCCGTCTTTGGCTCCGCCGAAGATCTTCGTGCCGTTGAACTCGGCGCCAGCGAGGGTGTCGCCGATCTCCGCTGTGAGGGCGTCGAGCTGGTTCTTGATCGCTGTGCGCTCCTCGCTACCCATCGTGTCGTTGGCGGCCTGCACGGCCTTCTCCTTCATCGTCTGGAGGATGTCCATCGTCGAGTTGAGGGCGCCTTCGCCGACGGTCAGCATGCCCTTGGCGTCGCCGATGTTCGAGAGT
>NZ_JAVRHT010000096.1:0-463 GCF_031846415.1 Rubrivirga litoralis
AGCCTTGTTGACGTTCTTGATCGCCTGGTCGATCGTGTCGATGGCGGTGCCGGCAGTGGTCGAGTCCGTGACAGTAATGCCGGTCAGGTCGAGGTCGGCGGTACCTGCCGCGTCTGTTCCGAGCGCCGTCGTGCTGAGGGCGCCGATCTCGACGCCGAACGTATCGCTGGAGCTGGCGCCGACCTGGAACGAGAGGCTCGCACCCGTGCTCGTGCCGTCGCTGAGCGTGTCGGTGCCGCCGAAGAGGGACTTGCCGTTGAACTCGGCGCCAGCGAGGGTGTCGCCGATCTCCGCCGTGAGGGCATCAATCTGGCCCTTGATCGCCGTGCGCTCCTCGCTACCCATCGTGTCGTTGGAGGCCTGGATCGCCTTCTCCTTCATCGTCTGAAGGATGTCCATCGTCGAGTTGAGAGCGCCCTCGCCGACGGTCAGCATGCCCTTGGCGTCGCCGATGTTCGAGAGC
>NZ_JAVRHT010000097.1:0-454 GCF_031846415.1 Rubrivirga litoralis
GTAGGTCGACGGAGCGATCGGCAGAACCTTGCAGATCGGCTCGACTCCGTAGGCCTCGCGGTGGTCGTCGATGAACGTGATCATCGTCTCGGTCGGCGGTCGAGCTCCGCCTGTGCGAAATACGCGGACGCCTTGCGGAGGATCTCGTTGGCGCGGCGCAGCTCGCGGTTCTCGCGCTCCAACTCCTTCAGCCGCGCTCGGTCGTCGGTGGAGGGGCCGGCGCGACGGCCGTGGTCGCGCTCAGCCTGGCGAACCCAGTTGCGGAGCGTCTCGGCGGTGCAGCCGATCTTCTCGGCCACCGAGCGGATGGCGGCCCACTGCGAGGGGTGGTCGTGCTCGTGGTCGAAGACGAGGCGGACGGCGCGCTGCCGGACCTCGGGGGAATAGCGGGTGGACTTGCTCATGGCTCCAAGTTGTCAAGGATGGGAGCCTCCGGCAAACCCGGGTTGATTCA
>NZ_JAVRHT010000098.1:0-393 GCF_031846415.1 Rubrivirga litoralis
CTGGACCCGGCCGTCGGGCTCCTGCTCCGGGCCACGGCCGCCTCCAGCCGCGGCGCCGCCGCGCTCGGCTACCCCGCGGGGCCGGTCGACGACGCCACCGTCTGGTCCGAGATCGCCCGGTGCGACCTCCCCGAAGCCGGAGGCCCAGAGGGCCTCGAGCTCCTGTTCCAGGACGAGGCCGCCCCGCTCGCCCAGTACCTCGACGCGCTCCTGGCCCCCGTCCTCTAGGCCCGCCCCGGGCGGGGTGGACGCGCCGCGCCGCCCCGCCCCGCTGCCATGCCCGCTTTCCCCCCGCCGACCGGCCGGGGCGCCCTCGGCCGCCTCGACCTCCGCTGCCCGCCGCTCCCGCAGACGCTCGTCGGAGCGGTGGCCCTGCTGGAGACCCCGGACGCG
>NZ_JAVRHT010000099.1:0-332 GCF_031846415.1 Rubrivirga litoralis
GCCTGGGCCTGGCCGCGGGTCTTGGCCTTGAGCTTGTTGGCGATCGAGTAGCCGGCCGAGTCGTCCTCGGCGCGGTTGAGGCGGCTGCCGGTGGCGAGCCGGAGCTGGCGGATGCCGAGCTCGCTGTTGGTCTTGTTCAGCTGGCCCAGCGCCTTCATGGACTGGACGTTCGTGTTGATGCGGCTGAGGTCTCCGATGCTCATGGGTAGGGGGGACTGTGAGGGAGGGAGGGCGGTGTTGCTCCTGCCCCCGTTATCGGACGGCCTGCGGTGGCTTAAGCCGGCGGTCAAAAAAAGTCGGCGGGGCCGAACCGGGGCGCGGGTCCCAGAGAG